>JBOFTL010000108.1:0-1654 GCA_051652045.1 Microcoleus sp.
GTTTAATTGAGGGTGAAGTTCTATTTGAGTCCCCCGGTCAGCCCGTTTCGCTGTCGGGGGTTTTGCTTTTAGGCGATCGGTGTTGCTGGGACTTCGATAGCCGGCGCGATCGGTGTTGCCCGATGGTGGCTATTCAGGAGGCATCGCCTCAATCTGCGCCTCAATCTCGGCAAGGATCAAGACATCAATCTCAATCAACGCTTCAAGTTGCGCCGATCGTTCCTCTGCCGTTTGATATTGATTGCCAATCCGATCGGCCTCAGCAAACAGTTCAGCAAGACTCAATTTCGACAGGTCGTTGGTCAAAGGGTCGATCGGCGCTTGGTTCATGGTCATCTCGGAATCTCCTATGAAAAAATGGTCAATGCCCCATCCCGGAATCGAACCGGGTTTAGCACCAGCAGGGGTGGGCAGTTATTTAGCTGCTCTCTTCTTTTTCTGGGCGCTACGGCAGCGCTGCTCTGCGTTGTTGACTTGATCTTTTGTTGATCCCATTAATTCCATGAGGCTTGCGACCCCAGAAGGTGTAGACGGCGGGCGGGATGCGTTGTAGACGGCTCGAAGTTGAAATTGATTCACGGTGCAGTTCCTCAGAAATTGTTTACCCCTCTGCATTTGTCCAGGCTTGTGACCGCCGTTGGCTGCATTAGGTGCCGATTGCTCAAGGCGCTATCGGTAAAGCCTCCGGGCGTTGGTATGGGTTACCCCGCGAACCCCCCACTCCATTGAGGGCAATGTTCCCCGAAGGGAAAACCCCATCCCGGAATCGAACCAGGAAGAAACCATTTGGGGGTGCCCTCCACATATGGGCGGAGTGATCCCACCTTCGAGGGATCGGGTTGACGCAAACAACCATGCGGTTTGACGAGTGGTGGCCAAACACACCTTGGGCTTCGTTTCTCAGGTCGAGCCTTGACCTTCCGCTGGTAGCCGCCAGTCCCGCCCTCGTCACTCCGAGGTGTCTCTCGTTCCATGAATCTAATATAACACAAAAATCAAAGGTGCATCACTCTGAATCACCTGAATTTCTTATTATGCGAAGATAAGGCGATAAGGAATTCTAATCAAAGGTGCTGTACTGGAGTCAAAAAAGCTGCTATAGTTGTTTCAAAAGCGCTCAAAGGAGATAGGATGATCGGAACAACATTGATAGAAAGATCGGCCCCGATGCCCACCAAGTTGAAACGAATTAGCGTCGCTCTTGACGACGAAGCCTACGCAAAGTTGGAAGATCTGGCTCGTGGCAGCAAAAGATCGATCGCCAACATGGCGGCAGTGCTGATCGAAGGCTCGCTGTTTCCAGGTGGACGTATTGCTACACCTCGTGTCGAACGTCGTGGCGGAAAACGATCGGGGGCGGGAAGAAAGCGGCTGATTGTCGAGACCCCGATCGACAATCCAGAAAATTCTGACAGCTAACCCGCCGCATTTTTGTTTGGCTAATATTTGCATTACTTTGATATTCTGATAGAATTGCAAACATTAGGTTAAGTTGACATTGTTTAGAGGAATGGCATGAGCTTCAAAGCGATCGTTGCGCAAGTCCCGGATGCTCCAACCCCTCAGGTTGCAGGCATACTTCCCATGGAAACACCCATCAACCTTTTGGTTGAGATCCCTGAAACACTACATGATTCTTTGATTCAATTTTTGG
>JBOFTL010000109.1:0-4221 GCA_051652045.1 Microcoleus sp.
ACAGGCCTGCTGTAATGTCCGAAAATCCGATCGCGCCTGCTGTAACTTCCGACAATCCCAACAGGCCTGCTGTAACTTCCAACAATCCGAGCGCGCCTGCTGTAACTTCCGACAATCCCAACGCGCCTGCTGTAACTTCCAACAATCCGAGCGCGCCTGCTGTAACTTCCGACAATCCCAACGCGCCTGCTGTAATTTCCTCTAATGGGGACACGCAAGTGCAACCTTCAGAGTCTCAGACAGTAGATTCATCCCCTGAAACTTCCACACAGAATTCGATTGCTTCCCCAACTCCCGAACCCATACCATTTCCCTCCACCTGGCCCCCTCCAACGCGCCTCGATCCCACACCTCCAATTCGCAGGCCCCCCGTGCAGCCACCAGAAGTCACCACACCACCCGCTGCTGGAAGATTTCGGCCAGGACCCAATATTCCGCAAACCTCTCAAATCCCCCAAAATAGCGCGCCTCCAAGCCCGATCGCCCCTCTACCTCAAATCGCACCCTCGGGGGCGGACACGGGGGTACCGCCCCTACAAATCGCCCCTGTAGTGCAAATTCAACCAGCACCTGCAAGCGCGATCGCCCCTACCCCTTCGCCTGCACCGACAGCCAGCTCGAATCCGCAACAACAGTTAGCTTTATTAATTGGTAATTCGTTGCGTGCAGAAACTTCATTCGATCGAGATTCTCAAACCGGAGATTTCACAATTAAGTGGCAGACTCCTGAAGGAGTCACGATTCAACAAACAGTACCCGCGACACCGCCCGAACTTACTTTTATACCCGGTTCCGCAAATCCTCCCGAAAACCCGCCAACTCTCGGTGCTTCTGCTACAAAAACACCTGACGGTTGGATCGTCTTAAATCCCGTTCCCGTTAATCCGGTTGCTGTCGGGTCAGAACCAATAAAAACCGTGCCTAGTTGGTGGGAAATCAATCCCCAAATCTTTCAATTTCCCACAGAAACACCTGCTGTTACTGCAGTACCATCACCCGCGCCAATACCATCACCTTCCCCAGCACCAATTCCCTCACCATCGCCTTCCCCCGCACCAATTCCTGCACCAACCCCCGCGCCCGTTCCCAAAGTGGAAACACCTAACATTTCTAATATTCCCAATCTGATTACCCCTGAAATCATCAGTCGATCGCTCGTCGAACAAACTCTCGATCGAAACAATGCTGAAGATGCAGTCGCTCAGATCGATCGACTGTTTGAACAAAACTATGAGAATCATTTTGGGGAAAATCTGACGGATAAAAAAGTCAACGTTCAATATCTCAGAGCAACCCTGAGAAAAATTGAATCAGAAACGGGAAAAAAAGCTGTAATTGTTTACGCGATCGCCCGAATCGAAGAATTATCGCTCATCTTAGTAGTTCCCGACGGCCCCCCAATTCTCAAAACAGTAAAAATAGACAGTAAAACATTGCTAGAAACTGTGAATGTTTTTCACGGCTATTTAGCTAATTATCAAAACTCAAAAGATACCAGATATTTGCCCAGCGCCCAAGGGCTTTACCAATGGTTGATCGCACCCATTTCTCAAGATTTAGCAGCGTTAAATATCGATACGCTGATTTTTGCATTCGATGCAGGTTTGCGTCAGTTACCCCTAGCTGCTTTACACGATGGCAAACAATTTTTAGTGGAAAAATACAGCCTCGGCTCAATTCCCAGTGTCAGCTTGACTGATACGAATTATCACAGTTTGCGAAACTCCCAAGTTTTAGCAATGGGTGCTTCAGAGTTTCACCACACTAAGAAAGACCCTTTGCCAGCAGTGCCGATCGAATTATCCGCGATCGCGGGTCAACGAAACCCGACAGCATTAAGTAGAGCTGAAATAGCTGTTAATAATAATTCTCTATTACCGCTGTGGCCGGGTCGCTCTTTTCTCAATGAAGAATTCACAATAGACAATCTCAAAAAACAGCGAGAACTGCAGAGATTTGAAATCGTGCATTTAGCGACGCACGCGAGTTTTCCGCAAATTGAAAACGGACGAAAAGAAGCGGAAATTGATTTTTGGAATCGCTCTTTGAGTTTAGATGAATTTAGGAAAGCTCAATGGTACGATCGCTCCCAAGTAGAATTATTAGTATTGAGTGCTTGCGAAACTGCGATCGGCGATAACAGTGCTGAAATGGGATTTGCAGGATTAGCTGTCCGCAGCGGCGTCAAATCGGCTGTGGCGAGTTTGTGGAACGTTGACGATACTGGAACTTTGGGATTAATGACTGAGTTTTACCGCCATTTGCGATCGACACCAATTAAAGCGGAAGCCCTCAGAAAAGCGCAATTGGAAATGCTGCGCAAACAGTTAGTAATTCAAAACAATCAATTGCGGGGCAATGGTGGGGCGATCGATTTACCGCGATCGTCACAAATACCTACGAACTTAGATTTATCTCATCCCCATTATTGGGCGGGATTTACTGTCATTGGTAGCCCTTGGTAAGTTGAGAGTTGATAGTTGATAGTCGATCGTTGATAGTCGATCGTTGATAGGTAGGGGCGGTGCCCCCTTGCCCGCCCTCTTATTTGAGAGTTGAGAGTTGAGAGTTGTAGTGCGAGCGTCGGGAGCTCGCGATCGATAAACATTGTTGATAGCAAAAAAGTGCTATCGAGAATTAGCTGTTTGCCAACTCTCGATCGCACTTCCAGATATTAATTAAGCAAGCTCGATCGCGACTAGGAATTAGTAGCTTGAGCTTCCAGCAATCTTTGTTTGAGCTCTTCCAGAGCACTCGCCCAGCGCGGATCTGGCTGCACCGAGCCGGAATCGTTGTTGGAAGAGGTTGATGTTGCAGTATTGCGGCGAGATTTGTCGCCTCCCCGACGGCGATTGCTCTTCCCGCCACCGCCACCGCCGCCTCCTCCTCCTTGAGTCGGAGCCGAGCGTTGTTGGGGCGGTGCTTGTACCGATGAAGGAGTCGCCGACTGCGGTTGCTGCTCATCATCACCCTTATCGGATTTACCCTTAGTGCGAGGTAGAGCTTTCTCGATCTTTAGCGGGCTTTCTTTAAACATCAAGCCGTTATATTTCTCAATAATTTGGTCGGCTTGTTCGTCTGTTGCTACCGTTACGAAACCAAATCCCCTGCATTTACCAGTTTTGCGATCGGTAATTACCTTTGTGGTAACAGATTCGCCCTCTGGTGCAAAAACTTCTTGCAATTCTTGGCGATCGAGTTCTTTCGGTAGATTGCCAACATATAAGCGAATAGACATGAAAGAGTCCTCCAGACTTGAATTTTAATTAATTTGCTCGAACCAAACTACCTGAAGCCAACCGAATGTTGACTGCAGCAAAAGACGAATTTGCCACAAAATCTGCGCGTTCATCCAAACAACCCCAACAGCTCCCGCTACCTTTTAGAAAAAAACGATCTACTCTCACAAGGTCGGAAATTTGCCGCCGGTGCAGAGAACTATTAAATCTAAGGTTGTTGTGCAAACTTTTAGTCATCACTCAATTATTGAGGCTATTGGCTATTCTGTATTGCTTGCTTTCGGTTTTGATTCAGAATGTTTATAGCCAGCACTGTAGAAATTTATTTCCAAGGATGTCAATTTCAGGTGTCCGAGATACCAGTATTCAGTTTAATACGGTGATGGATAAAATGGCTAACATTTTTTTAACCAACTATTTTAGCTTTTGACTCACGCCTGCATCCCTTGAAGTGGAGCGGGCTGCGTTTAACCCTTCTTTAACGGTATCACACCCTCGGTAACGCAGCTAGTTATTTAGAAAGATTTCGTTCTTAACTTAGCTGCAAGCCTATCGATTAATTTTTCTGAATTCACCACCCAAAACAGGCTGACGAAAAAAACAGCCGACTAGCGGCTGGCTGAACTTGCTGTGTTGGGAGGTTGACAAGTTTTACGCGCTACCTTAACGGTTTTTGCCGGTTTAGGTCGCACCGTTATTTTTGTCAAGCAGATTCATGTAAATTAATGTAACACTCTGTCGGCAAAAAAGCAAATTTTCTTTACGAAGGCAGAAGGCAGAAGGCAGAAGGCAGAAGGCAGAAGGCAGAGGGAAGAGAGAAGAAGGAAGAGGGAAAATTTGCTGATTTTAGCTAGCTCGGCGGGAATCCCCACAACATATCGTTTACAGATTGGTGTGGGATGAAAGCCCGGTTGATTTCGGTGGGGAGGTTGACCGATTTCGCAGGACAGGGAAATCTTCACCACCGAAATCAACAATCTTT
>JBOFTL010000110.1:0-13093 GCA_051652045.1 Microcoleus sp.
CCAAATGTGGAAAGCGGGTTGTTTTTAACTCGCTGGTATTCATTTTCGTAAATCCGGTTGTATCCTTCGCGATTGTATTCTCGATCTTGAGGATTTACAACTGTTCTATCTATGGATGTTGGTGGATTAATACCTCCAAAATTTGGCAGAGGGTAGATTACTTCACCTTTCAGGTTGCTATTAGTAGAAAAAGGAGTAGAATTTGGCACTCCCGTTTGCGGGCGGGGGATGGGTGCGGGAACGGGGTTTGGTTGCAGTCTTGTATCCAATCGATCGCGCCCTATAAAACGATTGTCTAAAGAAATATCGCCTAAAGGAGGAGCAGTTACTCCGGGAAGAAAAGGCGAATTAGGTGACTGCATGGCTGCTAAATCTGAGGCAAATTCCGATCGCAAACGCTGCACTGCTGCTAAATCTTCCGGGCTGACTTGTGGCGTACCCGATGCGATCGCCCGATCGATTTTTTGCAAACAAGCATTTAAATTTGCTGTAAAATCGGAGCGTTTTAACGGTTGCTGTCCCAAAGTATTACCCGCAGGAGAAACAGTAGGGCAACTGTAGCGTTTTGCCAAAGATAGCAGTGCTTGAAAAGCCCAGGTAATCGGTGCGATTTCAGCAGATTGAGAAACATTTGTGGGAGTTGGTACGTCTGTTTTGCGATCGACTTCTCCCGCGATCGCGCTTTGGGGAGCGATCGAATAACCAGTTAAAATTATGGGACTTAGTAGGGCTGCTTGCAACAAAAGTTTACGCATCGTATTTGACTCCTCAGAATAGGTCGATCGCGAACTCACACAATATACTACCTCGGTTTCAAAATAACGAATGTTGTTTTCATATTTGAAACCAACTTGCTGCATCGCCCAGTGGGATGCGATATTTTCTAGGCTGGCAATTGCGACGATTCTGTTTAACTTCAATACTTCAAAATCGAATAATATACTAGCTCGCGATCGCCGCAGTCAAAGTTATGCTGGTATTTCATCCCCACTTTTTCCATTACCCGCCGCGAGGCGATGTTTTCCGGATCTGCAACTGCCACAATTTTGTCTAAATGCAATACTTCAAATCCGTATTTGATGCTGGCTGCTGCAATTTCTGTTGCTAAACCTTTTCCCCAATACGCTTTTGCTAATAAATAACCGACTTCAACGTCAGGCGTATTGCCTAAGAAACGAAGCCCTCCATCGCCGATTAAGCGGTTAGTTTCTCGATCGAGAATAGCCCACAAACCAAAACCGTGTTTTTCCCAATCTGCAATTATCTCCAATAAATCGGCTGCTGTTTGTTCTCGATTTCTGACGCCTTGAGTTATATATTTCATCACCTCTGAATTGCTGTAAATTGCGTACAATTCATCGAGGTCATTTGAGGTAAATTGTCTCAAATACAATCTAGCTGTTTTTATTTCTTGCATATTTGACAAGTAGTATAATTAGAATTTTCTAGTTTAGCATAAACTTTTAATGTTAACTCATGTTTTTCTTGTTTGCCTTCGCAAATAATCATTTTTTTCATCCGCGCAACTCCAACTTAAATAATTCTCGGCTTTCATAAGCTATTCTACCTGTAAAACTCCATACTTCTGTCACTTCCGGATCGGGAGATCGCTTAATTGAAAATACCCGAACAGGATCTTCATCACCGGGGGCGATCGTGCCGTTTTCACCGTACAGATTGCCTTACCGCCTGTTCCCATCAATTTAATTTCTCCTTCACCACTAATCTCAACGGACATCTCAATTTCATCTAATTGAACTCCTGATAAATGAGTGGCTTTTTGCTCCGCTTGTCTAAATATTCTACCTACAGATTGTAAAAAACGAGACATTTTCTGTTCTAGCTCATTGACTGAAATCCTAACCCCTCGTTCTTGCGGAATATCCCGATAACTTCTTTTATTGTCGGAGTTTTGAGCAATATCGTCTGTTACAATCCAGATTGTTTCCTCTGACATAACTATCTCTCGCTTGCTGTTGATGATGTATTTTAATACACCTTCCTGTGGGAAATATCCGGAAGGTTTCTTGCGACTGCCAATCTTACCTTAGAGATAAATTTTCCATTACCTTCATCAACGATATCTAAAATCGGATTGTATTCTGCTAATATTGTGTTCGATCGCTCCCTCGCAATAAGATTAGCTCGTAGTGCGGACTGAAGTCCGTACTACGAACGAACTAACGGTTTTTGTTATGGTAATCGATCGAATTAAACGCTATATTTTAGTAGCATCTAAAATTTTAAGCCTAAAATCCCCAATCGGATGACTATTTCCTCACCAGTCGCAGATCCCAAACGCCAACTCCGCCGCGATACGGACTGGCGCTTATTCATGAGGTTGGCAGCTTATGCTGGACGCTGCCGCCGCTTGCTGATTATTTCGATCGCCCTGTTAATTCCCCTGTCAGTATCCGGGGCAATTCAACCTATCTTGATCGGGCAGGCAATTTCCCTAATTCGTGCCGAACCTACCTACGAATTCCTGCGAGGAATGCCTCTATCTACAGGATTAAATGTGCTGGCAATTTTGCTGATGCTGACGATCGTATTTCGGCTGGCCTTGCAATCTTTTCAAGGATATTTAGTCACGAAAGTGGGGCAAATAATTACTACTGATATTAGAAATGATTTGTTCGCCCACGTCACTTCTCTAGCTGTCAGATTTTTCGATCGCACTCCCGTAGGCAAATTAATTACTCGCCTCACTAGCGATGTCGAAGCATTAGGAGAAGTGTTTTCTTCAGGGGCGATCGGGATTGTTAGCGATTTATTTTCAATTATCGTAATTGCCATTTTCATGTTTGCTCTGCAATGGCAACTTGCTTTAATATTGGTGTTGATGATGGTGCCGATTACCGCACTGATAGTTTATTTTCAGTATCAATACCGCACCGCCAATTATAATGCTAGAGAAGAACTTTCCGATCTCAACGCCCAACTGCAAGAAAACTTGAGCGGCATCGGCGTCGTGCAGCTATTTCGGCGCGAAAGATTCAACTCGGAACTGTTTCGCGTCACTAACCAGCACTACATCGAAGCAGTCGATAAAACTATCTTTTATGACTCGGCCGTATCCTCGACATTAGAATGGATTTCTTTGGTCGCGATCGCAGTTGTTTTGTGGATCGGGGGTCAAAAAGTTTTGCAGGGAAATCTTAACTTCGGTACTCTTTCTGCTTTCATTTTATTCGCCCAGCGCCTCTTCGATCCTTTGAGGCAATTTGCAGAAAAATTCACCGCAATTCAAGCAGGATTTACCGCGATCGAACGGATTAGCGACATCCTCAACGAACCGATCGAAATTAAAGATCCCAAGCAGAAGGAATCAGGAAGAAGGGTAGCGGATTTTGCAGAGGATGCAGCGGATGTGTTTTCGGTGAAAAAGGAAGAAGGAAGAGGGAAGAGGGAAGAGGGAAGAGGGGAGAGGGGAGAAGGATTTAGTTATTTAGGAGGGAAGGGAGAAGGGAGAAAAGCAGATGATTTGTCCCTGTCGATCGTCGGTCATCCAGACGCAATAGTTTACAATTTCTATCCTGAAGATAGAGAATTTGTAGAGGACGATCGAACTACCGAAACTGCGGACGATCGCCCCGATTTTGATGATTCATCCTACTCGACTGTATCGGGAAGTGAAGCTTATTTCCAATCAAATCAATCGGCATCAGGAGAAATTCAATTTGACAATGTTTGGTTTGCCTACAAAAACGATGAATACGTTTTGCAAAATCTCAACTTCACCATCAAATCCGGTGAAAAAGTAGCCTTAGTCGGCCCTACAGGTGCGGGCAAAAGTTCGATTATCCGCCTGCTTTGCCGCCTTTACGAACCCACGCGAGGACGCATTTTAGTCGATCGCACTGACATTCGCGATTTGCCACAAGCAGAATTGCGCAAACATATCGGCGTGATAATTCAAGACGGTTTTCTATTTGCCGGTGACGTTAAAAGTAATATTAGCTTGGGAGAAAGTTATTCGATCGAACAAATTCAAGCAGCAGCAGAAAACACCAACGTCGCCAGATTCATCGAACAATTACCCCAAGGCTACGATACCCAATTGCGGGAACGCGGCACTAATCTTTCCGGCGGACAAAAGCAATTACTAGCATTTGCCCGTGTCGCCATTCGCAATCCCAAAATTTTAGTCCTCGACGAAGCAACTGCTAATTTAGATGTAGGTACAGAAGCTTTAATTCAAGAAGCGCTAGAGCATTTAATGGCAGAAAGAACCGCTATAATTATCGCCCACAGACTATCGACGATCCGCAATGTCGATCGAATTCTAGTCCTGAAACGCGGTCAATTAATAGAGTCAGGCAGTCACGAAGAACTCTTGCAACAAGAAGGATTATATGCCAGCTTGTACAAATTGCAAATGCTGGGAAACTAACGTTTTATGCAATATATTCCGCTCTCCAAACTCTTTGGAGAACCTTCCAGGGTCTTAGCATCTCAACTGCTTTTGCGACCGAAACGACTAGCTATTTTTGAAGCCTGCCTGATCGGTTTAGTCTCGGGACTTGCCGGAGTTTTGTTAAAATTAGGAGTAGGATGGCTCGGCAGTTGGCGAGTTGCGACATCGACAGTAATTCCCGCTTGGTTGCTGTTACCAACCGTCGGTTTATTGGGCGGGTTGCTAACAGGTTTTTTAGTAGAACGTTGCGCTCCCGAAACTGCCGGAAGTGGTATTCCTCACGTCAAAGCTGCTCTTGCAGGCGTCAATCTTTCTTTGGGTTTCCGAGTCGCTGCAACTAAACTTTTAGGCACAATTTTAGCCGTTGGTTCGGGTTTAACTTTAGGCAGACAAGGCCCGACAGTGCAAATCGGCGCATCTTTAGCCGGTTGGATAGGTCACTTAATGCCTACTTCTCCCGATTACCGCAGGCAATTAATTGCTTGCGGTGCGGCGGCGGGATTAGCTGCAGGTTTTAATGCTCCTATTGCCGGAGTTTTGTTTGTAGTTGAAGAGCTCTTGCACGATGTTTCGGGATTGACTTTAGGGACGGCAATTATTGCTTCTTTTATCGGTGCAGTTGTCTCGCAACTTTTGGGAGGCGACAGCTTAAACCTGAATTTGCAGGACTATCAAGCTAGTTTTGTGGCGCAAGAAATTCCTTTTTACATACTGCTGGGAATTTTAGCAGGATTGCTGGGAGGTCTGTTTAGCAAAGGGGTGATTGCCAACCTCAAATTTAACAAAACAACGCTCAAATTAGCCCTACCTTATCGAATTGCCCTAGCTGGTTTAATCTGCGGTAGCGCGATCGCGATTATGCCGGAAACTTTCCGCAACAATACGGGTTTGCGCGATTTTTTGCTGACAGGTGATGCTGGCGCGCAAACCAGTTTAACTGCTTTTTTAGCTCACTTCTGCTTGACGATTATTTCTACAGCTTCCGGCGCACCGGGAGGCTTATTTGCACCTTCCCTAGTCCTCGGTTCTGCACTCGGTCATATGGTGGGCATTTTTGAGGTAAATTGGCTGGGAATTGGCGTGCCGACAACTTACGCTTTAGCCGGAATGGGAGCCTTTTTTTGTGCTGTTTCTAGAGCGCCGATTACTGCGGTAGTAATTGTGTTTGAAATTACCGCAGATTTTAAGTTAGTGCTGCCTTTAATGATCGGTTCTGTTGTGGCTTATTTAGTAGCAGAAAAGGTAGATAAATCTTCCTTGTACGATCGACTTTTGGAATTTAATGGCATTCAACTGACAAAGGAAAAACCCCCTGGCGATTTTTTAAGCGACTTGCAGGCTGCTAACGTGATGCAGCGCCGAGTAGAAACTCTTTCAAGTTCCCTGACTTTCGAGGAAGTAATGCAGGCTTTTTCTCGATCGCACCACCGAGGATTTCCCGTAGTAGATGAAGGCAAATTAGTCGGAATTGTGACTCAAAGCGATTTAGCAAACGCCGGCCAGCGCAATTTTTCCCAGCAATCGTTGCTCAAAGAATTCATGACAGCACAACCGATAACGGTAGCAGCGGGAGATACTTTAAGCGAAGTTTTGCACAGGCTCAATCGCTACAACCTCAGTCGCTTGCCTGTTACAGAAGGCAGGCGTTTAGTAGGGATTATTACCCGCAGCGATATTATTAGGGTAGAGTCCGATCGACTCACCGGAGAAACATCCCCAGGTCCCCATCCAGAACCTTCTTATATAGTCTATCAAACCCGAGCGCCGCAAATCGGAAATGGTAGGTTATTAGTGCCGCTATCCAACCCGCAAACAGCACCTGCTTTGTTACGTTTGGCGGCAGCAATCGCGCGCGATCGCAATTACGAATTAGAGTGCCTCCAGATCGTGCTAGTTCCCCGCAACAGTTCCCCTTCAGAAACCTCAGTGCGAACTACAAAAAGCCGCCGTTTACTGCAACAAGCCGAACGTATTGCCCGCAATTGGAACATACCATTGCACTCGCAAATACGGATAGCTCACGACGTACCTAACGCAATTTTGGAGGCGATTAGGGAGCGACACATTGACTTAATTTTGATGGGATGGCAAGGCGAAATTTCCACCACTGGACGCATTTTTGGCAGCGTTGTCGATACGGTAATTCGGCAAGCAGGCTGTGAAGTAGTTTTGGTAAAATGGAGCGATAAACTATTGCTGCAAGGTAAGAAAGGAAAACTCAAAACTTCTCCTAAAATGCCAGAATATGCCCCTACGGATTGGCAATTGAATGTTAGAGAAGCTGACGCGCCTGATAGCGATATCTGCCCGATCGAATCAACTTCTCAAACTCAAAATTCAGGCTTAAATTCAGACACTCCACCGCCGGAATTGGGGTTGCAAACGCTAATGGGATTGCACCGCTGGCTGGTGCCAATTCGCGGCAGTTACAAACAAGCAGCAGCTTTGCGGCTGCTACCTGCTTTAGTCGCTTCGAGTAACTTACCCGAGATTAAATTGTGTCAAGTACACCAGCCCTCTGTTGCTTCACCCGATAGCAGCGAATTGAAACAAGCGGCAGATTTTTTGCAGCGGCGGGTAAGCTGTGCGGTGATGGCAACTCCAGTTTGCGCTAAATCAGTTTCTGATGCTTTAATCGATCTAGCTCAACACGATCGATGCGATGCGATCGTCCTCGGTGCCAGTCGCGAAGGGTTGCTCAAACAAGTAATGCACGGTAACATTCCTGAAGCCGTTGCTAGGGGATGCGATTGTACGGTAATCTTAGTGCGATCGGCAAATTAGTCAGTTGAGAGTTGATAGTTGAGAGTTGATAGTTGAGAGTTGACAGTTGATAGTTAAGAGTTGACAGTTAAGAGTTGATAGTTGAGAGTTGACAGTTATCAGTTGACTTTATTTATGATTGCTAAAGCAAGTTTTACTCAGAAATTTTATCCGATATTTCCTGATTTTCGTGCTACCTGTAAATGTCAAACTCTCAATACAGATATTTCTGGATTTTCAGGATTGGGAATCAGACGCTGATTCTGGCAATCTACCAACAAATCCAAAGTTTCTAACACAGTTTGACCGATAAGGATCGTATCGCCTAAAACCATCGCCGCCTCAATCGTCTCGCGCCCGAACATTTCAATGATAACAGGCCCAGTTACTCCGACTGTTTCTTCTCTACCGTCAGCATATTTTGCTATTTGCTGACTCCGAATTCTCAAGCCGAGGTTTTGTACTACCTCCGCAGGTAAAGCCGTTCTAACTGCGCCAGTATCTATCAGTGCTTCTGCTTCGTAAGTACGCAACAGATTCGGATTGAGCAATCCTCTCTTGACTAACTCTTCATCAATTGCATTCGTTAGCTTGACTTTGACTCTAACTGCACCCATGTTTTTGTTGACTTGAATTTTATCGCGATCGAGATTTATCATATCGCCTCTTTTGTCTGTAAAGTCTAGCTTTAATTTTAGCTTAAATTCGTGCAGCCACAGATTTTAACTTGCAGGCTGCAAACGAAGCTAAAATCTCTCTAATCTTAAATCCGAGTTGACGGCTTTATGTGCCTTTTTTAGATGATATGATTGATAAGATAGTTTTGGCGTTTGGAAAAACTGCTATTATCGTCTCACCCTCTCTTCCCTATGGTTCACTTTAACATCGGTTTTCAACATTTTAACTCCTTCGCTGATATCACTCTCTCACTGGCGAAAACTTTAGATAAAATGGGAATTCCCGTTTCTGTCGAACCTTCAGAAATTGCCCCTCACGTGGCTCGTATTTGCACCGCATCAGAAAACCGACTGCTAGCTAAATGGATGGAGCGAAATCCATCAGAATTATTTCAACTCAAATGGTCGCATTACTGGAAACCTTATTTTCTCAAAGAGATCGAAGGTCATCTCAATTTAGAATTTTTTGCGATTAACTATGAATTTGCTAAAAATGATGCCGAATTTGATTACTGGATTTACGATGCAGTCCATACTGCTTCTCACAAATTAGCCGTAAGTGAATTTTCTAAAAACGTTTTAATTCAAGCAGGCTGTTCGCCGGATAATATATCTGTTTTGCCTTTAGGTTTCAATCCTTCAATCTCAGAAATGTTCGTTAGCGAAGCCCTCAAAGAGGATCGGCCTTTGCCAACTCAGCCAAAACCTATTAAATCTATTTTTCACATGACAAATTCCTTCGATTTATATAGATTCGGTACAGATTTAGCAATCCAAGCTTTTTGTGAGGAGTTTTACGGCGAGTGGGATGTCGAGTTGTTCATTAAAGATGGTGGTAAACATCCAGAATTGTTGGGTAATTTAATTACAAATAATGTCGATCGATTTGGCAAATCTTGTCCAAAAATTCGAGTGGTGCGTCAAGTATTTACCAAGCAAGAATTAGCAGCATTATACCTTTCAGCAGATGCTTTTTTAGCGCCATTTCGCGGCGAGGGTTTTGCGATTAAGATTTTGGATGCCTTTGCTGCGGGATTGCCCGTAGCAATGACGATGTACGGAGGTCCGACTGATTATGCTAACTCTACCAATTGCTATCCGATCGAATTCGATTTAGTTCCGGTAGGTAAGTGCTACGATACTCAATATCTGAACATCCAAAATGAGCCTCATTGGGCGGAACCAAAAGTTCAGTCCGTTCGAGAACAATTGCGAAACATAGTTGCCGATCCGAGGCGTTTTGCCGTGGCTCAAAAAGCGAGAGCGACAGCAAATTTATTTAGTTGGGAAGTAACAGCTCAAAAGTTGCTAAAATTAATGCGGCAGTTGTTTTAGGAGCGCAAACCGTGGGACTCGAACGCAAAATGTTTAGGGGAATGTTTGCACCCAGCGAAGTGGTACAATTAAAGCAGCCTTGTTTTACTCCTGGAGGCCTGTTTGAGCCGGGAAAATATAAAGTCGCCGATTTACCAGATATTGCTTTTGAAATGGGTTTGGTCGATCGATTACCGCCAGTCAAAGGCAACAACCCAGCAAGTGGAAATTCCGAAACTTTGTCTGACAAAGAATGAGATTGCATCCGGATGACTCAATAAATATTCTGTCATTGCGAGCAAAGCGAAGCAATCGCAATGTATCCAGCGATTAATTAGGTAATTAGGTAATTAGGTAAGGTGCGCACTGCGCACCCTACAACAGCTTTCTCCAGAGTTAGTATCAGATTGAATTCCGAGTGTAATTATCGCTGAGGTAATAAAATGCCTTCACCATTTCCGGGGATGAATCCTTATTTAGAAAATCCCGAATTTTGGCCGGAAGTACACCACCGACTGATTAGCGCGATCGCTGATAATATAGAACCAAATCTCAGCCAGCAATATCGAGTAGCGATCGAAAAACGCACCTATTTAAGTGGTGCAGAAGATTCAGTTGACATCTCAATTCCAGATGTATCTATAGTAGCAGGAGCGACAACAAATCAGGCGCGATCGGCCTCAGTAATGACTTTACCATCTCTCACCGAAGCCGTAACAGTAACGCTACCAATACCTCAAGAATTTAGGGAAGCTTATTTAGAAATTAGAGAGGTAGCTACTGGTAGAGTGGTAACGGTTATTGAAATTCTATCTCCCGCTAATAAACGTGCTGGAATTGGACGCAACTCATACATTGACAAGCGAGAAAAAGTTCTAACAACTCGCACCAACTTAGTAGAAATCGATCTGCTGCGCAATGGCAAAAAAATGCCAATGATTACCGAGATATCGCCGACAAATTACAGTATCTTAATCGCCCGAGAAAATCTTCGCCCGCAAGCGCAATTATATGCTTTTAGCCTGAGAAATCCAATTCCGGCATTTGCTCTACCTTTGCAATTAGGAGACGAAGAACCAGAATTAAATTTGCAGAATTTATTGCTCGAAATCTACGATCGCGCCCGATTCGATCTAACATTTGATTATTCTCAAGAACCCGTGCCACCCTTGAAGGAAGATGATAAAATTTGGGCAGATGCGCTATTGCGAGAAAGGGGACGGCGGTAAATAGTTGATAGTTGATAGTTGGTAGGGGCGGTGCCCCCGTGCCCGCCCTCATAATTGATAGTTGTAGTGCGAGCGTCCTCGCTCGCTCGCGATTGATAATTGAGGCTCGATCTTGTGTCCGATATAGATACTTGTAGGGGTGAAGCATTCGGGCGATAATATTTGCAATAAATTTCAGGATTGATATCCGAATGCTTCACCCTAGGGCTGTGCGATGATTGACAGTTGACCTGGGACAGTCGATATGCTTTTGGTAGCATTGGTTGTACGCAACGGTAGCAAATAAGCTAGGTTATACCTCTAGAATCGATCGCTAATTTATCTCTCTCTAACTTGCGATCGATCGGGGATTTTTTACCTTATTTCTTAGTCTTAACCATCCGCATTAATCTGTGCTATCAACTCTGGCAAAACTTCCTCAGCTTTGTCATTGTCTATCTGACAAGTTCCCGCATTTCGGTGACCGCCGCCACCGTATTTTAACATCAACTCACCGATATTAGTCCGAGAAGTTTTGTTGAATATTGACTTACCAACCGCAAACACGGTGTTTTGCTTTTTCAGCCCCCACAGAGCATGAATTGAGATATTGCAATCAGGAAACATAGCATAAATAGCAAATCTGTTCCCTGCATAAATTGTTTCTTCTTCGCGCAAATCCAAAACAACTAAATTGCCGTAAACTTTGCTACAGCGCTCGATCTGTTCTTTAAACTTCTCTTCTTGAACGAAGTAAAGATCCACTCTTTCTTTTACATCGTCAAGCTGCAAAATCTCCTCAATTGTATGATTTTTGCAGTAATCAATCAACTCCATCATGAGCTGGTAATTGGAAACAGTAAATTCCTTAAATCGGCCCAACCCAGTTCTCGCATCCATGATGAAGTTTAGCAGCACCCAATCTTGGGGATGCAACACCTCTTCTTTGGCAAACTTAGCAGCATCAGCTTTATCAACCGCCTCCATCATCGCTTCGGAAATTTGAGGAAACTTTCGCTTACCTCCATAATATTTGTACAGCACCCTAGCCGCGGAATCTGCATGGGGGTCAATGATGTGGTTGTTTTTGATTTTTTCATGACGGAGAGTTTCGCTGAAATGGTGGTCGAAAGCTAAATAAACACCATCAACATAAGGCAAGTTTGTGGTAATATCGTTATTTGTTATTGCAATTTTTCCATCCTGCATATCTTTAGGATGAACGAATTTAATCTCTTCGATCAGGTCGAGTTCTTTCAAGAGAACGGCACACACCAAACCGTCAAAATCACTGCGGGTGACTAACCTATATTTTTTAGCGCCTGAATTTGTTACTTCAGTCATATGTTTGCGAGATGTATGTTTGGAAGATGCAGGGGAACTTATCAAAAGCTAATATAACCTATTACTCGATCGCTTTCCACTATGAATGTTGACCCTTACGCTTGGGTAGAGAAATCTCTAGCTGCTATTCACCGGGCCGATTGGTACCGATCGCCCGTGGCGATCGACAGTTGTCCCGGTCCTGCGCTACAATTAGCAGGTCGGCAGTTAATTAATTTTGCCAGCAACGATTATCTGGGACTCGCTGGTGACAGCAGGTTAATTCAAGCAGCCGTTACTGCAACTAAAGAATTTGGTACGGGTGCAACTGGTTCGAGGTTACTGGGCGGACACCGCGATTTGCACCGACAGCTAGAACGGGCTATTGCTAATTTAAAACAAACTGAAGATGCTTTAGTATTTAGTTCGGGATATTTAGCAAATTTAGGGGCGATCTCTGCTGTTGTGGGTCAGCGCGACCTGATATTATCGGATAAGTACAATCATTCCAGCCTGAAAAACGGGGCAGCACTCAGCGGTGCGGCGGTAGTTGAGTACGGCCACTGCAATCTCGAAGAATTAACAGCTAAATTAAAGGAACAGCGCGATCGCTACCGCAAGTGTTTAATTGTTACTGATAGCGTTTTCAGCATGGATGGCGATTTGTGTCCGCTACCCGAATTGTTAGCTGTGGCGCGACAATATAGCTGTATGCTGTTAATAGATGAAGCTCACGCTACAGGAGTTTTTGGAGCTAGCGGTGCCGGTTGCGCCCAACATTTCGGCTGCACGCGAGAAACGCTAATTCAAGTTGGAACTCTCAGCAAAGCTTTAGGAAGTTTGGGAGGCTACGTTGCGGGCGATGCTAATTTAATTGATTTTCTACGCAATCGATCGGCTACTTGGATTTATACTACGGGATTGACGCCAGCAGATACGGCGGCTGCTTTAGAAGCTGTTAAAATTGTAGCGCAAGAGCCAGATCGCCGCCTGCAATTGCACAAAAATATCCAGACTTTCAAAGATTTTGCTATTACCAATTATCAATTACCAATTACCGATTCTGTTTCTCCAATTTTCTGTCTGCCCGTCAAAGATGCAGCCGCAGCACTAACAGTTGGCAGTCAACTCAAAGAGTTGGGAATTTTTGCAGCAGCCGTGCGGCCCCCGACAGTTAATATTAGTCGCATTCGCATTTCGCTGATGGCAACTCACCAGCCAGAACATCTCCAACATTTAGCTGAAGCTTTGAAAAAAGCCCTACAATTTTAGATTTTAGGTTTGAGAATAGGGAATAGGGAATAGGGAATAGGGAATAGGGAATAGGGAATAGGGAATAGGGAATAGGGAATAGGGAATAGGGAATAGGGAATAGGGAATAGGGAATAGGG
>JBOFTL010000111.1:0-5471 GCA_051652045.1 Microcoleus sp.
GTCGATGGTTGCCAGCAGGTGGCGCACTCCTGGCAAGTCGTTTTCTGCGAGCAGGTTTTTCACTTGCTCGATATCGGATATTTTGGAGCCAAAAATCAAATTTTGTAGTGTTTCGATCGCGCCGTCTGCTTCATTTAAATCTTGTTTGATTTCCCCCAAGATTTCCGCTCGTTGCGAGTTGTTTTTAGACTCTTCTACCAAGTTTTGCGTTAAGTTTGGCATCGATCGAGCGAGATCTGCTTGGTTATCTAAGTTGTTAGTTTCCCTCAAGTTCGATCGGCTATCTGGCTGCAATTTATCCTGTAAATTTGTTTCTTTCACCGCTACCACATCTACAATTGGTGGCGATGATAAATTAGTCTGTTCCAGTTCCGCACGATCTAATTTCTCGGTATGCAGTAGCAAACTTTTCAATCCATCAAGAAAAGTGTCGGTATCATCTATATTGGTAGAATTAGCAGCAGTTTTGCGATCTGGTCGATCGAATATTGCAGGTGTTGGTGTTGCTGCAACTGCTTCAGTATCATCTAAATTGGCAGAATTAATAGTTGTTTGGATCTCGTCGGGCCGATCGAATATTGCAGGTATTGGTGCTGCTACAACTGCTTCAGTATCATCTAAATTGGCAGAATTAACTGATGTTTGGATCTCGTCGGGCCGATCGAATATTGCAGGTGTTGGTGCTGCTACAACTGTGTCAGTATTATCTAAGTTGGCAGAATTAATTGATGTTTGGATATCGTCCGATCGATCGAATATTGCAGGTGTTGGTGCTGCTCCAACTGTGTCAGTATTATCTAAATTGGCAGAATTAACTGATGTTTGGATATCGTCAGATCGATCGAGTATTTCAGGTGCTGCTGCTTCCTCAAACATCGCAGAGAGATTTTTGGGCCCGTCGAGTGAAGCAGCTTGAACTGGTGCGTCGCTGCGATCCGTTGCGGCAACTTTTGTTTGCGGCTTGCGGCCGCCAACTAAGTTGAGTTCGGCTAACAGATTCACTAGCGCTTCAAGCTGCGATGCTGCTGAAGCATCGGACTCGTCGGGTCCAGAAACAGAACGCTGAGATCGATCCTCAGATTGCCCTGAAAATCGATCGTCAATTGGTGGATTTTCTTTTGGTAAATCCATGCGTTATTATCCGCGATCGCGGCGATCGGGTAACAAATAGTCGGTACTTAACTTATTATCAGCCACTCCTTTCAGTTCCGGCACAAATTCTGTTCCTTTAAGCCTCATGCCGAGTTCAAACAAAATTTCTGCCATGTCGTCTCTAGAAACTTTGACCTCTCTGAGTAGGGAGAAACGGCGGTCTAGTTCTTCAAAAACTTGTGTTTTCAAAGTTCTAGTTTCTTCAGATAGCTGTTCTCTCGTTTTCGAGAGATCCTCGCGCAGCGAACCAGTTTGATTGTCAATTGCTTCATCGAGAGCTTCGATGCTGCTGGAAAATTTTCTGTTAATTCGATCGATTTGCTGGCGCAAATCTGCACTTTCTTCTTGGGTAGTTAAGGTAATTGATTTAGACTTTTTTTCAAAGGAGTCAACTGCTGCTCGCAACTCCGCAGAAAGAACTGTTTTGATTTGTTCGATGCGAGCTTGCAGATCTTGCTGCAACATAGATATGTCAGAATCTATTTTATCAAAACGATTGTCGTATTCTCTAAGTTGTGCTCCAAAAATGATGTCGCGGATCTGGTCGATATTTCCCAGGCGCTCGCGCATTTCTTCTTTTGATAGTTCGGCCATGCTAATACCTCGAATCTCCCCTGGATTTGTGTCTGCAAACTGTACTATTTTTGTTTTTTAACTAATCATTGAGCCTTTGAAGGAGGCTCAAGAAAATTATGGCTGACATTTGCTGCTTTTGGCAACAATGGTATTTTTAAGCCAGCTTGGCTCTATTGTGGCACGTTCGTGCCAAATTATTCGGAGAGAAGCAAAGGGGGTATTGCCATTTCTTGGCAGAGGCTGCTTCATTTTTGAGGATTTGTAGTTATTTTCGCTTGATGTACTCCCCGACATAAATGCGGGGGTAGCGCTCAAAGGATGTTACGAGGCCCGTTGTTACCGCGCCTCTAGACCCTTCTTCGCTGCTTCGTTGACTCTTAACTAGACTGTTAGCAGTCCCCGTCAGACCGCCGACCCAAGCATTTCGATCCACGCTGCGACGAGCGCAGAGATGCCGCGATTGCGGATCGTTTGTGTGGCTGCTACATCTCGAACTGAGTCAGACTGTGCCGACTGACGGCCGGAAGTGCAAAAAAGTTTCAGCAAAAAATTTCAGGGTCCGATCGAAGTCGATCGGACCCAATAATAGGCGAACTATAGATTTTCTGACAAACGAGATTATTTCGCGACTGTCACTACCTTGTAGTGAACTATTAATTACTAGGGTTTACAGCTTTTGCAGCTTTACTTTTAATATTAGATCGCGCTTCGTCTTACTCGACTGTAGTTTGGCTTTACTCTCGATCCTTGACTTTCGATCGGACGTGTTGCCACTGTTATAAGCTGCGGTCTTTTAATTTCTGCTGCGTCTGGGAGCTAGACCGGAGACACCATGCCTATCTCCTCGGAATCGTTGGATAACTATTATTTAGACCTCCTTTTCTTCCTGTCCGGGTGTCTATTGTTAAGTTAGCACGACCTTCCCGCAGGCACAAGCACATTTCATCAATGTTGATAGGTCTTTACATTCCTCATTATAATGATATAAATATCCACATAGATGTAAGTTCTTATAGTTGTTGCATCTTTACATACTTAAACTTTTTGTGTCATGTCTCACTCACCTCAATTTCTGAGCGGCAGCCAAATTCGCCAAACATTCCTCGATTTTTGGGCCCAGCGGCAACATAAAATCTTGCCCAGCGCTTCATTAGTCCCCGAAGATCCTACAGTATTGCTGACGATCGCCGGAATGTTACCATTTAAGCCGATTTTTCTCGGGCAGCGACAAGCCGAATCTCCCCGCGCGACAACTTCCCAAAAGTGCATCCGCACCAACGATATCGAAAACGTCGGCCGCACCGCCAGACACCACACATTTTTTGAAATGTTAGGCAACTTCAGCTTTGGAGATTATTTCAAAACTGAAGCCATCGCTTGGGCTTGGGAACTCGTTACCGAAGTCTTCGGTTTGCCTCCGGAAAGATTAGTTGTTAGCGTCTTTCGAGAAGATGACGAAGCTTTTGGTATTTGGCGCGATAAAATCGGCATACCCGCCCACCGCATCCAGCGCATGGGAGAAGCTGACAATTTCTGGAATTCCGGCCCCACGGGTCCCTGCGGTCCTTGTTCGGAAATTTACTACGATTTCCACCCAGAAAAAGGCGACGACATCGACCTCGAAGATGATACCAGGTTTATCGAACTTTATAACTTGGTATTCATGCAGTACAACAAAGACGCTGAAGGTAATTTAACGCCGCTGCAAAATCAAAATATTGATACGGGAATGGGACTCGAACGGATGGCGCAAGTCCTGCAACAAGTTCCCAACAATTACGAAACAGATTTGATTTTTCCGATTATTCAAACTGCGGCGGAAATAGCAGGAATTGATTATGCCAGCAGCGATGAAAAAACTCAAGTTTCGCTAAAAGTAATTGGCGACCACGTGCGGGCAGTTGTTCACATGGTAGCCGACGAAATTCGCGGGTCAAATATCGGTCGCGGCTACGTGTTGCGCAGGTTGATCCGTCGGGTAGTACGTCACGGGCGCCTCATTGGAATTGAGGGACAATTTATCAGTCGAGTTGTTGAAAGTGCGATCGCACTTTCGGAATCTGCTTATCCGAATGTCCGCCAAAGAGAAGCGCAGATTAAAGCTGAGTTGGAGAGAGAAGAAATCAATTTTCTCAAAACTTTGGAACGCGGGGAAAAGTTGCTCGAAGAAGTTATCGATAAGTTGCAACAATCAGGTAAAACTCAAATCGCAGGACCGGATGCTTTTAAACTTTACGATACTTACGGCTTCCCGCTTGAACTAACTCAAGAAATTGCAGCAGAACAAGGTTTAACTGTTGACGCTGCAGGCTTTGAGTTGGAAATGGAACGGCAGCGCGATCGAGCTCGGGAAGCTCACGAAACTATCGATTTGACGGTGCAGGGTTCCTTAGATAAGTTGGCGGAAAATATCCAAGTCACAGAATTTTTGGGTTACGAGGAATTAGCAAATTCTGCTAAGGTGGAAGTGCTGTTAGTTAATGGCAAATCTGTCGAAGAAGCCGATGCGGGAACCGAGGTGCAGATTATCCTCGACAAAACGCCGTTTTATGCAGAATCTGGCGGACAAATTGGCGATCGCGGTTCGCTAGATGGCAGCGGATTTGTGGTTGCTGTCGGTGATGTTAAAAAAGAATCTGATTTCTTCGTTCATTTCGGACGCATTCAATCAGGAACTCTGCGAGTTGGGGATTTAGTAAATGCCCAGGTCGATCGCACTTGCCGCCGCCGCTTGCAAGCAAATCATACGGCAACTCACTTATTGCAAGCTGCTTTGAAGCAAATTGTAGATGGTTCGATTTCGCAAGCAGGTTCGCTGGTATCGTTCGATCGATTGCGATTTGATTTCAATTCTCCTAGGGCGGTAACGGCAGAAGAATTGGATAAAATTGAAGAGCAAATTAATAGTTGGATTGCCGAAGCCCACGCTGCAGAAGTTGCAGAAATGTCGATCGATCTGGCAAGAGAAAAAGGGGCGATCGCGATGTTTGGCGAGAAGTACGGCAATGTGGTGCGAGTTGTTGATTTTCCCGGCGTTTCGATGGAATTGTGCGGGGGAACTCACGTTAGCAATACAGCAGAAATCGGGCTGTTTAAGGTTGTTTCAGAAGCGGGAATCTCGTCGGGAGTTCGGCGGATTGAAGCGGTTTCGGGGCAAGCTGTTTTGGATTATTTGAACGTCCGGGATAAGGTGGTTAAAGATTTGGGCGATCGATTTAAAGCGAAACCCGAAGAATTGCCAAATCGCATTACCAATTTGCAAAATGAATTGAAAGATGCTCAGAAACAATTGACTGCTTTAAAATCGGAATTGGCGATTGCGAAATCTGACCAATTGTTGGGTGTTGCTGAATCTGTTGGTGAGTTTAAAATCTTGGTCGCCGAGTTACCGGAAGTTGATGCGGAAGGGTTGAAAACTGCGGCGGAAAGATTGCAGCAAAAGTTGGGAAATGCGGCTGTGGTTTTGGCGTCGGTGGCGGCTGCGGATAAGGTGAGTTTGGTAGCAGCTTTTAGTGCAGAAGTCAACAAGAAAGGATTGCAAGCTGGCAAATTTGTTGGGGGAATTGCGGAAATTTGTGGTGGCAAAGGTGGCGGGCGGCCGAATTTGGCGCAAGCTGGAGGACGGGATGCTAGCAAGTTGAAAGAAGCGCTAGAAATTGCTCGATCGCGCTTGATGGAAGGTTTGAAATAAAATTGTGAAATCCCCCTAAATCCCCCTTTGTAGGTTGGGCCCGAGCGTAGCG
>JBOFTL010000112.1:0-7974 GCA_051652045.1 Microcoleus sp.
TATAGCCGGTACCGCAGCAGATTGACTGCTGAGATAATCTGCGATCGCCCGATCGTAGTTGGCTGTATGTTGGAATGTTGCTAACGCGCATTTTTGCCGAAATTCTAATGAGGTCGCGCCGCCATTGTTTCGCATTTCCTCTAAATAAGAATTGTACTGTTTTGGGTCGCACAAAACTGTCAAGTGAGCGTGATTTTTTGCTGAGGCTCTCAACATCGCAGGCCCGCCGATATCTATCTGTTCGATCGCATCTGCTAAGCTGACTCCCGGCTTGGCAATTGTTTGTTCAAATGGATACAAATTGACTGCAACTAGATCGATCGGGCGAATTTGATTTGCTGTTAAATCTGTTACATCTTCCGGTACATCCCGCCGTGCTAAAATACCGCCGTGGATTCGCGGGTGCAGTGTTTTGACTCGCCCTCCCAAAATTTCCGGAGATCCGGTATATTCGGAAACTTTGGTAACGGGGATGCCCGCTTCTTTCAACGCAGTTGCTGTCCCGCCACTGCTAATGATGTCAAATTCAAATTCTTCTACTAAGGTGCGTGCTAAGTCAATCAGTCCGGTTTTATCGGATACGCTCAGAAGTGCTAGACGTGCCATTGGTTTACGGTATTGGTTTACAGTTGCGATCGCCAAAATAGACAGGTTATATTTTAGATCCAGTTTGTCTCTACTGGCGCAATAGATACCATTTAATAAATAGTTATTAATTGCTCCTGCTCTGATGAATGCCAGCTCCTGCTTGCTGGAGTCGCGGTATTTATTTTTATGGAAAATTGCTTGAGTTTGTTGTAAATTTATGTCTCAATAAAGTTGACATTTTTAATAAAATGTAATAATTATCTTGTAGCCGGCGATCGCGCTGCATTTTTTTAATAAAATCTTATGATTGTCGGCAGTACCAGCGTGCTAGCATGGGCGGAAGATCGATCGTCGCTGATAAAAATCCCTCATGAAATCTAATTTATTAGATTAGATCTAAAAAATTAGAGCTAATAAAAAATTAGATCTAAAAATTAGCTCAGCAAATAGCCCAGCAAAGCGTTTTAATTTAATAACTTTTTTTAGGAAGGGTATACATATGTTTTCTCACAATGCAGATTCAGAAAGCAATATTGGCAATCTCAGCAATTTTAAGAAAAGAACAGTTCAAAATATTGTCGATCGAGCCGATCGAACCGAGAGTCAAGAGCCAGCTAAAATCTTATCGCAGAATGACTCAAACAACCACATTTCAGAAGCTTATATTGTTAATCTGTGCGAATTGCAGCAGATGCAAATCAAAATGCAACAGTTAAAGCGAGACTTAAAAGCCAGCGAATCGCGGTTTCGCAGCGCGATCGAAAAAAATGGAGACGGGATAGCAATTGTCAACCAAAAAGGATTTGTTTGTTTTGTCAACCCATCAGCAGAAGCGCTATTTAACAGCACGAAAAAAGAACTTGTAGGTCAGCAATTTTTTGGCAGTTTAGTAGTAGAAGGTTCCGCCTGCGATTTGGAAATGGATGCGGATATTATCCCGCAAATCGGAGACACGGATGCCACAGGAAGGCGCGTTGTCAAAACAGAAGTTAAAGCCATTCGCAAACACAAAGAAAATGCTGCGGTAGAAATGCGAGTGGTGGAAACAGAATGGGACGGTGAAATGGCTTATTTAGCAACACTGCGGGATGTTACCGATCGCAAACGCGCTGAAGAAATCCTGTGGCTGTACGATCGAGCTATGGCCGCCACCAGCACCGGAATAGTAATTTGCGATGCAAGTGTTGTGGAACATCCGATTATTTATTGCAATCCGGCTTTTGAAAATATGACGGGCTACAAGCGGCGGGAAATTATCGGTAAAAACTGCCGTTTTTTGCAGGGAAGCGATACCGATCCGGCGGCAATAAAAATCATCCGTCAAGCCTTGCAAACAGAGAGTGAATGCTTCGTAACATTAAAGAATTATCGGAAAGATGGCACTGATTTTTGGAATGCTTTATCAATATCTCCCGTGCGCGATAGAACTGGTAAATTAACTCATTTTATTGGCGTTCAGAGAGACATTACAGATCGCAAACAAGCCGAAGAAGCTTTGCGGCATTCGGAAATGCAAAGCAGAGAACAAACAGCGAAATTACAAGCAACACTTGGAGAACTTAAAGACACCCATTCTCAACTGGTTCAAAGCGAAAAAATGTCCAGTTTGGGACTGCTAATAGCCGGAGTAGCCCACGAAATCAACAACCCTGTTAGCTTCATCTACGGGAACCTCGCTCATCTCAAAAATTACACTCAAGACTTGATCCACCTGCTGAAACTTTACCAAGAACACTATCCCGAACCGGTAGCAGAAATTCGAGAAGAAATCCAAGCTAACGAACTCGATTTTTTAATAGAAGATTTACCGCAAATCATGTCTTCAATGAATGTAGGAGTCGAGCGAATTTTCCAAATCGTTCAGTCCCTGCGGAACTTCTCGCGACAGGACAATTCGGGAATGAAACCGGTTAACATTCACGAAGGTATTGACAGCACTTTGTTGATTCTCAACCACCGCTTGAAAGGAAATGGAAATACGCCACCCATTCAAGTTCTCAAAGAATACGGAGAATTGCCAGAAGTTGAATGTCTTTCAGGACAGATCAATCAAGTATTTATGAATATTATCAGCAACGCGATCGATGCTTTGGATGAGTGCAATAGCGAGAGAACGTTCCAAGAAATGCGAGACAATCCCAGCCAGATTAAGATTAGCACGACTGTCGATAACAATTTTGCAGCGATCGCAATTAGCGACACCGGACCGGGAGTTAATGCAGAAATTCAAGAACGGATTTTCGATACCTTTTTTACTACGAAACCCGAGGGTAAAGGTACGGGAATGGGTTTATCGATTAGCTATCAAATTGTTGTCGAAAAACACAAAGGCGAATTGAATTGTACTTCAGAAATCGGCAAAGGTACCGAGTTTATTATTAAACTGCCGATCGTACATTCATGTTCGTAGTAAAGTTCGTAGTAAGGACTTCAGTCCTTATTCATTAATTAAAAGTAGGGTGCGTCGTTACGAACAATTAGGTCTATTTAACACGATCGATCGACGCACCTTATACCATTTCTCTGCGATCTTGCAACACTCTTTGACCCCCCTTGCAAAGGGGGAGAATCAGAATACTGTTATTTCGTTTAAAATTGGAATTACAATATTATCGGACATAAGGATCGTGGATTAAATAACTTCCGTAGGTTGGGTTGAAGCATGAAACCCAACGTTCGAGCGTGGTGTTGGGCCAAGCGTTGCGGAGGGTTCGTTCCTGGTCCCAACCTACAAAAAAAGCAAGTTATTTAATTCTCATTCCTAAATAACCCGAATTGAGTATTAAAATCTCAGGTGTTGGGTTTCGTTCCTAGTCCCAACCTACAAAAAATGCAAGTTATTTAATTCTCATTCTTAAATAACCCGAATTGAGTATTAAAATCTCAGAGCGGACTGAAGTCCGCACTACAAACGAGAGATTTTTAAAATACCTCTGCACCCTCCAAATTCTTCACAGTTTCCACCTTAGCCCTCGCCGCTTCCCCGCAAGTCTTCGGCGTCGGAAACATCTTCCCAGGATTCGCCAAACCTTTCGGATTAAACACCTGACGCACCCACTGCATCGTCTCCAAATCTACCTCCGAAAACATATCCGGCATAAAACACTTCTTATCGGCACCAATCCCGTGTTCACCCGAAAGACTTCCCCCAACTTTCACGCAAAGTTTGAGAATTTCTCCGCCCAATTCTTCCACCTTTTCCAGGGCACCTTCCACCGAGTTATCGTACAAAATTAGCGGGTGCAAATTCCCATCTCCCGCATGAAAAACATTAGCAATTCGGTAGCCAAATTTCTCACTTAAATTTTCAATCTCTTTCAAAACATAAGCCATTTGAGTGCGCGGAATTACCCCATCTTGCACGTAATAATCGGGACTCAAATGACCCGCAGCAGCGAAAGCAGCTTTCCGTCCCTTCCAAATTTTGAGGCGCGTTTCCGGGTCAGTTGCCGAAGTAATATTCCGCGCTCCATTTTTCCGGCAAATATCGATAATTCGTTGCTTGTTAGTGGCAACTTCCACCGCCAAACCGTCGATTTCTACTAACAGAATTGCCGCCGCATCGCGCGGATAGCAGCCCGTAGCCACAACATCTTCTACAGCATTGATACTGATGTTGTCCATGATTTCCATACCGCCCGGAATAATGCCGGCACTGATAATATCTGAAACCGATTCTCCCGCCGCTTCGATACTCGAAAAATCAGCCAAAAGCACGCAAATCGATTCCGGGGATTTCAAGATACGCAAAGTAACTTCTGTTGCTATTCCCAAAGTACCTTCGGAACCGACAAATACGCCTGTTAAATCGTAACCGGGCATTTCGGGAATTTCTCCGCCGACATCAACAATCGAACCGTCGGGAAGTACCAATTTTAAGCCTAAAACGTGATTGGTTGTAACTCCATATTTGAGACAGTGAACGCCGCCAGAATTCTCAGCAACATTGCCGCCAACAGAACAAATAATTTGACTGGAAGGATCGGGGGCGTAGTAAAAACCGGCACCGCTAACTGCTTGCGTCACCCAGTTATTAATTACTCCCGGCTGCACGACTACTTGCTGATTTTCTAAGTCTACTTTCAGGATTTTGCGCATCAGGGCGGTGACAATCAACACGCAGTTTTCTACTGGTAAAGCGCCGCCGGAAAGTCCGGTTCCTGCGCCTCTAGCTACCCAGGGAATTGAGTGGCGATCGCATATTTTAACTGCTTTTGCCACTTCTTCTGTAGTTCGCGGCAATACTACTAGGGCGGGACGCTGGCGGTAGCTGGCGAGTCCGTCGCATTCGTAGACAATTAATTCTTCGCGGCGCTGTACTACCCCGTTTTTGCCAACAGCAGCTTCAAATTCTTTAATAATTGGTTTCCAGTTGCGTTCTGTTGCTACGGCTATCATTAGTAAGTTTATTAGGTAACTGTTAATAATTAAGTATAGCGCATTTTCTGAGTTTAATTTTAATTAAGTTGCGATCGAACTGTTTTCACCGCCATTTCGATTGATACCTGCCTCTTATTGTGTTGTTTCTTATGAGTTTTCGATCGACTCGTTAAATTCGCCGATAATTTCTAAAATATCGTTAGATGAAAGCGATGCTTCTTCCTCTTCGTTAGCCAAAATAGTAATGCGAACTCGGCGGCCGGCAAATTTGGCTGCTTGGGTGAGAATTTCTTCCCAAGTTCCTTCTATTTCTAAAACTTGTGAGGTCATTCCGTTTACTTTTTTAATAGTATGACTTACTCAAGTATAGCACAGCTTATTCCAAGCTCTCCAAAAGCTGTTTAAACACTGCTACGACAATCTGGCGATCGTTATCTCTGACAAAGATATCGTAATTAGGACTCGAATTAATTTCAATTAACCAATACTGTCCGCGTTTATCTAGCGCTACATCAAACCCCGCATAATCAAGCTTAATTTCAGCAAAAACTGGTTTGACAAACTCTTCAATCTCAGATATTAAACTTGAGTCGAGAATGTGTTTGGCTTTAGCACCTTCCCAGTGTAGCGGACTTAAATTACCCGCAAATTCAGCCTGAGATTTGTCTTTTTCGTACAGCAACACCAGCTTGCCATTTAAAAATACTGCCCGATATTCTCGTGCGATTTCAATATATTCTTGAGCTAATGCCACATAATCGTAATCTTTACTGTTGACGTTAAATATAGTTTCTAAAGCTGCTGCGATTTGCTCTAGACTTTCACACAAAAAAACATTGTTGCCGCCCGATCCGCGATTTCTTTTGACGATCGCGGGCAAAGCAAAAGTTCGATCGACTTCTAAAGCCATTTCGCCAATATTTCGGTAGCCCAGATATTTTTGATACTTTTCTTCGCAGTGCGGCGAGACAAAAGCTAGAGTTTTGGGAGTATCGATCTTGCCTTTTAATAGTTGGTAAGTATATTCTTTGTCTTTGAATATCTGTACGATCGTCCCGCTGTTCAAGGGCGTCATATAATTGACAAAATAATAGTCTCGATCGGCCTTTTTAATTCTAACTAAGTTTTGGGAATGATGCAGAATTTCGTAAGAGATATTTAATTCTTGACAAGCTGCGATCGCGATTTCAATATTAGTTAGCATAAAATGCAGTTTCAACTGTGACTTTTTATTTTTAGCGATTTCATTATATAGTGCTATTGCACAAAGTAAGATCTCTTTGATTTTTATATATGAAAATGAGCGATCGTCACAAGATAAACCCGTAGGGGCGAAGCATTCGGGCGACAATTGTTCGATCCACAACCTTAAATCTTATTAAAGTCATTATCCGGGTTTGGTATTAATCGCCGTTTCGATCGATACCTGCCTCTTCTTGTGTTGTTTCTCCTGAGTTTTCGATCGAATCGTTAAATTCGCCGATAATTTCTAAAATTCGAGCTGAGGCAATATCCGATTGTTCTGATTTGGAATAAATGGCAATTAAGATAACGACAGTCGTTGTTTGAAGGTAGTAAATGAATCTATATCCACCGCTTTTTCCTTTGTGAATGTCGCTATTTTTAACGCGCACCTTAAATATTTCGTAACCAGTCCCTGCTATCCGAGTTCCTAGCAACTCTCCAGCTTGCAGTTTTTCAATAATCGGCTGCACATCTGACTTAATATGGCGATACTTTTTGGAAAGAACGCGCAAGTCGCGTTGGAATTCTCGCGTCGGTATAATCTGCCTTAGAGGAAGATTATTCTCCATCAATTCCCTCCCACAATTCAGAAAGCGGTATAGTTTGTCCTGTCATTGCTTCGCGCCATCCTTGGCGAAAACATTCTTCTGCTGACTTCAACGTTTCATTTTCATCACCGTTAGATGAGAGTGCCTCTTCTTCCTCTTCGTCAACCAGCACAGTAAGGCGAACTCGGCGGCCGGCAAATTTGGCTGCTTGGGCGAGAATTTCTTCCCAGGTTCCTTCTATTTCTAAAACTTGCGATGTCATTTTTTCTACTTTTTTAATAGTAGGACTTAATTAAGCATAGCATATCTTATTGTAAGCTATCCAAAAGTTTTTTAAACATCGATCGCAATTCTTCAACTGTTAAATCGGCGACTCGTTTGCTTTCCATTTTGTTGTCTCCTGACGTGGAAATAATTTTAATGTTTGAGATTCGAGAAGTGGTAATTCTCAAATCTCAAATTAAGTCTAATTTCAACCGAACAACCGCTGCTGTCCGTTGGCCGCATCTTTCCCCGCATAAATCTCGCGAGTGCCTTTAGGAATGTAAATCCAATCAAACTCTTGCAAGCGGTTGGTTAAATTGGAAATGCTCACTCCCATTTCATCGCGGAGTTTATACAAATTCGACCATTTAGTTAAATCTCTGCCCTTTCTTTTTTCCTCCAAAACGCAGCGGGGCATCAACAAACAGCTTGCAAAATATTGCGCTTGCCATTCGATCGATGCAATTTTGGTATCAGCACTCGCACCCCGACAAACAAACGTTTCCCCGACATCAGATGCCGTTTTGCCAAAATTTCCTAGGTTTAATTCCAACTGTTCAGTCGTACCGTCTGCTTCGTCTTGATTGACGTGCAATACCCAATGTCCGATTTCATGCGCGATCGTTGATTCCACAAAACCGGGGGGTTTTTCTAGAATCAATTCGTTGATTTCAATTAACCGCTGTTGCGGCAAAATTCGCGCCGCGATCGCGCCTTCTTCGTCGGGTTCAATGCAGTCCCAAACTACTCCCAAATCTAGAAAATCAGCAACATTGGTCGCTTCAAAAGGCCATTTCGGAGCAAAATTTTGCGTCTTTTGCATCTGCATTAAAATGTCATTTGCCAGACGCTCGATCGTTTCTTTGGGATAGAAGCAATACGGTTTAAAGATACTCACTTTGACAGGCCTCTCTTACGCTTCAAAAGACTGTTTCAGCCAATCGGGGTT
>JBOFTL010000113.1:0-2599 GCA_051652045.1 Microcoleus sp.
TAATCGTCAAATAAATAAGCTTGAACGTTATGGTTTTTTGCAGATGCCGGAATAATCTCTTTACCAAAATCAGTTTGATTTGGCGATTCTTTCAGCAGTTTAATCAAAACCTCTTTTTTGAAAACGTAAATCCCCATCGACGCGATGTAAGGACTTTCTTTTGCCTGATCGGCTGTCAGTCCGAGTGTCGTAGTATCGACTTGCATTTGTTTGAGGGCGTCGCCTTTTGGTTTTTCGCTGAAAGAAACAATGCGACCGCCACCGTCAATTTTCATCAAACCAAAATCGGATGCCCGTTTTTCGTCCATCGGTAAAACCGATAACGTGATGTCAGCATTGGTTTCGCGATGTCTGTTGACAAACTTCCGATAATCCATGCGGTAGAGGTGATCCCCTGACAGGATCAAGTATTCGTCAACATCCCATTCTTCCAGCAGCCAGAGGTACTGGCGTACTGCATCAGCCGTACCTTGGAACCAATTAGGGTTTTCCTGAGTTTGTTGGGCCGCCAACACCTCAGCAAATCCGTCGCTGAAGCCGGAAAACTGGTAAGTGCGGGCGATGTGTCGGTTTAGGGATGCCGAGTTGAATTGAGTCAGAACGTAGATTTTGAGTATTTCCGAATTGATACAGTTGCTCAGAGGAATATCTATGAGACGATATTTACCTGCAAGGGGAACTGCTGGTTTAGCCCGCAGTTTGGTTAAGGGGTAAAGACGGGTGCCGACACCGCCACCGAGGATGATGGCTAAGACTTTTTTCAAGGAACTTTCTCCTGGCTGCCAATGAACTCTCCATGTACAGTGTCGGATGGTGAGGACTTCTTGACAAGGGGGTGGAAGAAGAAAGTTTTGAGTTTTGAGTTTTGAGTTTTGAGTTTTGAGTTAAAATACTTAGGAATAAATTATGGGAATCTTAAATAGTTGAGAGTTGAGAGTTAAGAGTTGAGAGTTTGAGTGCAAAATTTTGCGCGATCCAAAACAGATAGCAGTTTCAATTTTAACCTATCGAACCCTACTACCTAATTGCGATCTCTGACTGCAAACTTTTACGATCTCCGATACAGTTGTTTTGTCAACAAAAGTTTACAAATACGATTTCCAAGGCAAGGATAGTTAGAAACTAGGTTTTTTTGCGAAAATCCTTCGGATTCGCCAAATATTAGGTAAAAAAACTGAGTTCTTCGATCGAAGTCCAACAGTCCTGAAATAGTTGGTTTTCTGTCCAAAGTGAGATTCCCCAGAAATATCTGCTAAAGTAACCTGAGCAGGTAGCCGTCTAGTAAAAGTGTATGCAAATTCAAACTCCAGACTGGGTGAAACACGCGGTATTTTACCAGATATTCCCCGATCGCTTCGCCAAAAGCAAACATCCCCGCAAACGCCTGCTGCAAAACTTCATGTGGGAAGAATGGCACGAAATACCCACTTTGCAAGGCTACAAAGGTGGCGATTTGTGGGGGGTAATGGAACAGCTAGACTACTTGCAAGATTTGGGTGTTAACGCGATTTATTTTACCCCAATTTTTCAATCGGCTAGCAATCACCGCTACCACACCCACGACTATTACCAAGTCGATCCGATGTTGGGCGGCAATCCAGCATTTAAAGAACTTTTAGATGCGGCACACGATCGCAATATTAAAGTTGTCTTGGACGGCGTATTCAATCACGCCAGTCGCGGCTTTTTCTTCTTTCACGACATCCTAGAAAACGGCCCCTATTCTCCTTGGTTGGATTGGTTTAAAATTGAAGGCTGGCCGCTATCTGCCTACGATGGAAACTTTCCAGCCAATTATGCCGGTTGGGACGGAAATCGGGCGCTACCTGTATTCAATCACGACAATCCCGAAATCAGGGAATACATCATGGAAATTGCCGAATATTGGATTAAATTCGGCATCGATGGTTGGCGGTTGGATGTTCCTTTTGAAATTAAAAGTCCGGGATTTTGGCAGGAATTTCGAGAGAGAGTCAAAGCAGTAAATCCCGAAGCTTACATCGTCGGCGAAGTTTGGGTAGACGCGCGAGAATGGCTGGATGGAACGCAATTTGACGGGGTAATGAATTATTTATTTGCAGCACCGACTATTGCGTTTGCAGCGGGCGATCGAGTAGATTTATCTCAAATAGAAGGTCGTTCTTACGAACCATATCCGCCGCTGTTTGCTAAACAGTACGGTGAGAAGATTCAGGAAGTTTTGGATTTATATCCGTGGGAGATTCAGCTAACTCAACTCAACTTATTAGCCAGTCACGATACTGCTCGGTTGCTATCAATTGCTGGAGGCGACAAAGCTAGCGTCGAACTTGCTACTTTGCTGCTGTTAACTTATCCCGGAACTCCCAGTATTTACTACGGCGATGAAGTTGGTTTACCAGGTAAATTAGACCCCGACTCGCGTCGCGGTTTTCCCCTGCAAGCTAACTGGGAACTCGATGTTTTAGATTACCACAAGCAATTGATATCTTTGCGGCACGAATACACAGCCCTCCGCACAGGATCGTATCAAATCCTATTTGCTGAAGGAACGGTTTACGTTTTTGCGCGTATTTTAGGAGATGAGGAAATAGTTGTTGCTGTTAATGTGGCGACGGAA
>JBOFTL010000114.1:0-2281 GCA_051652045.1 Microcoleus sp.
TTTTCCTGAAGAAGTTCGGCAGTTGCTTTATGGAAAATCCAAAAATATTTACCGAGTCTTGTTTGCGATTCGAGCTACTACGGTTTATGTATTGTATGTTCGCCATAGCGCTCGATCGCCCTTAACCGCAGATGACTTGGATAAACTCGAAGGTTGATGTGATATTAGAGAACAGTATGCAAGAAATTTGGACAAAAATAGAAACTTGGCTGATAGCTAATGCTCCCCAAATTTTTGAAGAATTGCAACCAGGAGCTTCAGAATTTCGCATCAGTGAATTAGAAGAATTACTCTCGATTCAACTTCCTGAAGATGTTAAGTCTTCTTATCGCATTCATGACGGACAATTTACCTATAATTATGGATTGATTTACGGGCGTGAATTGCTGTCTTTAGAGCGGATCGCAGACGAGTGGCACGTCTGGAAAGAACTGCTGGACAGCGACACATTTAAGACTGAAGATGGTGAAGATATAGGAAGTGAAGCCGCCCCAGGAATTTGCAATGTGTGGTGGAGTCCCAAGTGGATACCGCTGACCTATGATGGTGCTGGCAATCATGATTGTTTAGATTTAAATCCTGCGGTCGGTGGGACAGTCGGACAGATTGTCACAATGTGGCATGACGATCCCGATCGCCAGATTGTTGCACCGAATTTTAGGGTTTGGTTGCAGCAGTATGCTGATGGTTTGGCATCAGGACAGTTAATTTTTTCTGAGCAAGATAACTGCATCGTCAATGCAAATGATGTGGGTCGATCGAGCTTTGAGTTTTGAGCTTTAATTTTTCTGGTTTCTATTTCTTGAGTGCAAATTTAATAGGAGTCGATCGGCTGTTTTTGAGCAATCTAGGGATTTGTATCGATCGATCGGGGACTGCGGCGGCGAATACCGATGGTGGTAGGTTGGCAACAATCGGTCAATAAAGATATATCATGACCTTAGCCAGATCGTTTCTGCCGCAAGGATATGTTCTACTGTTCTAATCCCAAGTGCTCCCATCCTTTCAATCCCGACAATACAAAATTTTGTCAAAGTTGCGGCTCGCAAAACCTCAGCCCTTTATTTAGAAACCGCTACCGCGTGATTCGACTTTTGGGCGAAGGGGGATTCGGCAGAACTTACGAAGCATTAGATGTCGATCGCATGGACGATCCTTGCGTCATCAAGCAGTTTGTTCCGCAATTTCAAGGAACCTCAGCACTAGAAAAAGCTGCTGCTTTGTTTCAACAAGAAGCAAAACGGCTTTACGAACTCGGCGAACACCCTCAAATTCCGCGATTGATTGGTTATTTTGAACAAGATAAGCGACTTTATTTAGTACAAGAACTGATAGAAGGTCAAACTTTACTCGCCGAATTAAATCAGCAAGGCGTTTTTAGCGAAGCAAAAATCCGGCAGTTGCTAGCTGATGTGTTACCTGTCTTGAAATTCGTGCACGATCGCCACGTAATTCACCGAGATATTAAACTGGAAAATATCATCCGCCGCCGCGTTCCGGCTAACTCAGCTTTACCAACTGGAAATACCCACAATTCGGCTTTTAGAAGGGCCGGAAGGGGAGAGTTAGTTTTGATCGATTTCGGGGTTTCCAAACAGGTGACGGGTTCGCTGATGAGCAAAGCAGGCACGACTGTCGGTACTCCCGGATATTCACCGGTAGAACAAATGCGGGGTCAAGTTTTTCCCGGCAGCGATTTGTACAGTTTGGGAGTCACTTGCATTCGCTTGCTAACTAAATGTTTGCCCAAAGCTGACGGTTCCGACGAACTTTACGACGCGGTAAATGGCGGCTGGATTTGGAGAGAAAAATTGCCAGAAGGTACGAAAATTAGCAGCGAATTGGGGCAAGTTTTAGATAAATTAACTCAAGATTATCTCAAAAATAGATATCAATCTGCCGATGAAGTAATTAAAGCTTTAAATATTTATTCTTTGCCTCCCCAACCTCCTGCTGTTAAGGGCGGGCAACTCGCTGCCAATTCTTTGATAAATAAAGGAGGACAACTCGCTGTTAGTTCTGCAGCAAAGGGCGGAAAACTTGCTGTCAATTTACCTCCCAATCCTACAACTTTGCAACTCAATCCGAATCTTCCTCAACGCAGGCAAATTAATATACCTCCACCTGTTCCTAGTGTAAGTAAAAACACCGCCACTGTCAAAGAAACCTTTGAATTTGAAGTGGTGACAGTAGATAAGCGCGGCAGCAAAATTGCTGTTAATAAAAGCAAAGCAGATTTTTTTGAAGAACTTATCGGGGCTGGTAAAACGATCGCACTGGT
>JBOFTL010000115.1:0-6592 GCA_051652045.1 Microcoleus sp.
GTGATATAAACGATCGTTCATGCTAAATGGATATTGCAGATTATTACCGACAGTTAGGACTGAGGTCCGGTGCGAGTTTGTCGCAAATTAAAGCTTCTTACCGGCAGTTGGCCAGACAGTATCACCCGGATGTGAATCCTGGCAATGAAGAAGCTAAGAGTAAGTTTATTGCGATTACTGAAGCTTATAAGTTCTTATTGAGTGTTGTTCCGGCAGATGCGACAGCATCAAAAATTCCTAATCCTACGCAGCATTATACTCAGAAACCGCCCGCAACAACACCGAAAGCAGAGACACCACCAGTTAAACCAAAAACCGTAAAAGTAACTGCCAAACAGCGGCAGGATTCCCCTAGCGTTAAGTTATCAGCGACGGATGCAAAATTAAAGCAAGATTCTTATTTGCAATTGCAGCAATTGCTAAAATACGAGAAGTTTCCCAGGGCGATCGCGCTGATAGAAGGTTTGGCCCAGCGACTTCCTGAAGATGCAGAAGTGCGTCAGTGGCAAGCAATTACCTATCAGCGTTGGGGACGGTATTTAATCGGACAAAAGCAGGTTGACAAAGCAAGAATTTACTTGAAAAAAGCTGTGAAAATCGATCCTCACAATCGAGCTTTGTGGGCGGAAGTAGAACGCGATTTTCGCATATTAGAACAGATTTATTGAGGTAAAAGAAAGAGTTGATAGTTGATAGTTAATAGTTGATAATTGTCTCGATCGAATCAGAAAGAAGTGAAATGCAAAAAAAATCAATGGTTCCAGTTGTAGGTTGGGTTGAGTAACGAAACCCAACTTAATTAATTCCTAACCCCAAAAAGCTCTGTTCGCTCTCTAGACTTTGCGAAGGCGCGTACCTGTCCGTAGAACTCATGCTGCGTTTCACTCGCAATGACATAATTCCAAGAAATTAACCGATCGCGCTCTTACCGATCGCATTAATGAACAACTATATAAGCTTGAGTTTTTCTAAAATAATTTCAGTATTTTCAGGTCTTTTCTCCGGCAGCGATTCCATCAATTCATCTAACAAATTTGCCAGTAAATTGTCAATTCCTAAAGCCCGATCGCGCCACTTAATATTACCAGTTTTCTCATCAGTTGTCAACTCGCGGGGCGGTATACCTGTGAGCAAGTTAACGAAGGTACGTCCCATTGCAAAAAAGTCCGATCGCGCTTCAACTTTACCTGCAATTTGTTCCGGTGGCGCATATCCGACGGAACCTGCTGGAGTTGTATTTATCCCAGCTTCTGCAATCGCCCCGAAATCAATTAATGCTAATTTTCCATTCGGTTGCAACATTAGATTTGACGGCTTAATGTCGCGATGCACGAGATTGTATCTATGAATGTTTTGTAAAATTTCTGTTAGTTGTTGCAGCCAATTTATTGCGACTTTTTGAGATATCTGTTGGTGTTTATTTAGGGAACTTACGCACGGGGGGTCAGAAACCGGGTTTTTGTGCGAGAATACTTCATTACAGCCCGCAGATTCAGCCAAAAACCCGGTTTCTTGGGTAGCGATGGGCGAGTCTCGATTTAAAAATTCGCTTAAGTTTGCTCCCTGAATTTTATCCATCACCAAACAGTATAATTTCTGGGATCTATTTTTTAATTTTATTTGAAAAAATCCATCCGGTTCAACTTGGGGAATTCCGGCACTTCCCCGCAACCAAATTAAGGCTCGCGCTTCCTGCTTAAATAAACGAGCTAAATGCGGATTGTGCGTGGATTGCAAGATTTTTAAAATTTTGACAACTCCCCATTCATTTTCATCTGTTCCCCAATCTTGCACTTCAAAAATTTCTGTTGGCAGTGCGGGATTGGGCGATCGTACTGGTTTAATTATGCGGTAGCGATCGCAAATCAACAAAGCCGTCCCGCAACCCTGACAATTTTGAAATTCATCAGCATTTTCTCGGTTCGTACACTTAGGATTGATGCAGTAAATCATCCGATTTTAGATTTTAGATTTTAGATTTTAGATTTTAGAACTAGCAATGAATTATTCCCTCTTCCCTCTTCCTTCTTCCTTCTTTCTTCCTTCTTCCCTCTGCCTTCTGCCTTCTGCCTTCTGCCTTCTGCCTTCTTCCTTCTTCCTTCTTCTAGCATAAAACCCAGTAACTCTGACCTTGTTACTGGGTTTGTAATTACCGCCCATTTGCGCACGCTCTCACATTTAAGTCAGGGTTTGAAATTAATAGCATCGCGCTCTACTAATTGAGCTACCCCCCTGTGTTTGGTAGAGGGGGCTGGATATGCGCCAGCAACCTCGATGATGTTAGTTTTCCTGACATTCGTTTGAGCGATCGGCGGTGAATGCTAAGTTTAGAGTGATAACTTGCGATTGAATTTGTACGCAACGCTGCCTCTACCAATTGGGCTACCTTCCCCTATTTAGTGGAAAGGACAGGAGTCGAACCTGTACTGTCACATTTGTACGGTTTAAATTGAAATTTGAGTTTAAACTTGTACTCTATTTCTATCTTAAACCATAACATTCAAGAAAGCAAGCAATTAAGCAGGTAAGTGCAAATAATACCAATTTAAAAAAATAATGCAACAGTATTCTTGTTCCCCCCCCTTGCTAAGGGGGGGGTTAGGGGGGGTCAAAGAGTGTTGCATAATTTTAGAGAAAAGGTATAAACTTTGGTAGATTGCCAAATGTAAAGCAATCGCAAACCTTGCGATTGCTTCGTTTCACTCGCAATGACATACTCATGTATTTTGCCTCAGATATACTTAGCGGAAAATAAATTGAAAAATTCGCTCTCCGACTCTCTGTTCCTCAACTTCTGAATTGTTAGCTTCTTCGCGGGCAAACATCACAGCTTGCTGCAATTTTTCCACTCTTTGCAACAGCTCGTTAATCCGTCGTGCGGGCAAGGCTCCAGAAAATTTTACAGTCCGCCAGTAGCCAACAGTAATATCTTCATAATAAACCTCTACTTGAGCCGGATGGTGTTCCGTAGCTTCAGCTTTTACGTGATTGCGGGGAGCTTTAAAAGTTTTGAGAGTTTGCACCGGTTCTGTGGCCCAGCAGTCGGCGGAAGGATCGAAATTCCAAGTTTCGGAAGCATCCAATACAGGCAGTTTCTTGATGAATGCTTGCAAGTCTGCTAGCTGCTTTTCTACAAATAGCAAATAGCTGACGGGAACTTGGCTTAAAATTACGTTACCGTCCACAGTTACATCGGCACGGGCGCGGCAATTCGTCCAGTCTTTCGTAGCTGTTACGTCGAAGAGTTTAGTCAAAACTTCTGTGGTTTTGCGAATAATCTCTTCGGCTTTAACTTCAACTTTTTTGGACTCAGGCGGTAGTTGTTCGCCCTCTTCGTCTTTCGGACGGTAAGTGCGCGAGATTCCAGACAGCAACGCGGGCTTTTGCAGGGCTTTTTGAGCTTCTGCTAGTTCTTGTACGGAACGGCTTTTGATGCCTTTTTCGATGGCGATAATCTGATTTAGGCGTGCCATTGTTCGATGTTATTGATGCTTAACTTATTTTTTGTAGTATAACGTAATTCAATGTGAATGACAAGCTTTTTTGTTGCTGGGCGGGTGTGCATGGGAATAGCAGGCGGTTTGACAATCCCCGCCCGCTTCCGTGCGGGGATTCTTGAATCTACGAGCCAACTTGCTGAAACAGGATTTCTCCAGTACCAGCAGTAAATCGAATATTTTTTGCTGTCACCCACCATACATAATTTTAAGCTTCAGATTTTAAGCTTCAAATTTTTAACTCTTGTTGCAATCGATCGATAATAGTATTGCGCTCGATCGTTCCTAGAATTTCTTGAATTACCGTATCCTGTCCCAAGGGGCCCCAAGTGCAGCCTTTTTCTAAATAAACTTGGGCGGCGCGACCGACAGCGTAGGTTCCGTAAGCTGCTAAACTAGCTTGAGTAACGGCAACTCCAGCAAAGGTAGAAAATCCGATGTGCGGGGCTGCTGCTGCTGCACTTTTACCGAATCCCAACAGAAAACTGCTGCCTAATTCTCCCAAAAGTACGCCGCCCGCACTCGATAAAATAGTTTGCCACAGTTTACCGGCTTCGTAACCAGTCATCGGCAATCCATACAGTCTGGATAAAGAGCGAATTAATGCTAAATCTGCAACGGTTGCTCCTAAAATATCTAAGAAAGCCAAAGGATTTAAACCGACAGCTATGGCTTTGTATTTGGCAAACTGCCAGATTAAATCTTCCGCTTCTGTTTGTCGCAATTTTAGCACTTGATGGGCGATAATTGCTTCGGCATCCCTAGCTTCAATTAAAGCGTTGAGTGCTAGGAGCGATCGACCTTCTCTGTTAAGAATTGTCAGGATTTTTTGTTGAAGTTCGTCTATCTGTGGTGGCGGTGATTCCCATTCATGGGTGATGCTACCGTCAGGCCATTCTACTCGCACTTGCACCGGTGCGGGTTCGGCAGCTACCATTACTATGTCTAAGGGTTGGGCATTTTTAACGGGTGGTTTAGGCGATCGATTGTTAGGTTTGTTTGGCGAATTTTCACTGTTTTTTTCATCGATTTCGTCATTCAATTCGCGTTCGGAATTTCCCAGAGATTGCAAGCTTTTGTAAATAGCTTGCCTGTCTACTTCTGGATAAAGGTCGATTTTATTAAAAACTAAAATCAGCGGTTTTTGCACTTTTTGCAATTCGCACAGTGCTTGATATTCAGTGCGGGTGATATCGCCGGAAACCACAAACAGAATTAAGTCGGCTTGGCGAGTGATTTGTTTTGCCATTTCGCCGCGTACTTCACCGCCGACTTCATCAATTCCGGGAGTATCGATTAACTCTACTTGGATTTTTTCAGTATCTGCGATCGCGGGAAGAGAAGGAATTGCCCAACGCACGGATCGCGGCCATTGAGTGACGCCGTTGAGAGGGCCTGTTTGGAGGATTTTTTGACCTACAAGGGCATTTAATACGGCTGACTTGCCGCGACTTACCAGGCCGAAAGTGGCAATGCGAATTACATTGCGATCGAGCTTTTCGGAGGTGTAAGTTAAGATTTCTAACTGCTTTTGCAGGGCTGCTTCCAATTCAGTTGTTGAGTTTTTTTGTTTTTGGCGCAGGTGAGAATAGCGTTCGAGTGCGAGGCGCAAACTGGCGCGGGCTAGGGAGAGGCGATTTTCTTGAATAGAATTGTCAGCCATTGGCAATCGGCTTTTTTTAGTTATGTATATTGAGCGGGGAACTATAGCATCTATATTCCTAGATTATACCAATTTTGACAAATCTTGCAACCGCTTTCACGCTTGCCCTTGTTAAGGGTCAAATATTGGTAATTGGAAATTGCCTGGTGGGCGGGACGAAGCATTCGGAAAAATGGCAAAATATTGGGTAATTGGAAATTGTCTGTGGGGCGGGGTGAAGCATTCGGGAATTGGAAATTGTTTGTGGGGCAGGGTGAAGCATTCGGGAATTAAATGGTTGGTTGGGTATCAAAAACTATCGCCCGAATGCTTCACCCCTACAGGTTTAAAAAAATTAAAAGATTATTGGTGTTAAAATGCGATCGTCCTTGCCTAAAAAACAATACCCCTACCAAAAACAAGGGCGATCGAATTCTTGTAGGGGCGAAGCATTTGGGCGACAATACATAATGTAAAACAAAAGATTTCAGATCCAAATGCTTCGCCCCGCCCAACGCTAAGAACTCAAACCCCACTTTCGATCGAAGCAAAATATTTGGTGCGATCGCCCTCGATCGTAGCAAAATATAATGATAAGATCGAACCCAGATAAATTGAGGAAAAATCATTGACAGAAGAACGTATTTACTGGCTGGCATGGTCGCAAATTCACGGTGTCGGCCCAATTTTATTGCAAAGATTGCACCAACATTTCCCAACTTTAGCAGCAGCTTGGCAGGCGAAATCATCAGATTTAGCTGGAGTTGAAGGCTTTGGCAAGCAGACAATAGAAAAAATATTACAAGAACGATCGCAGCTAAATCCAGAGCAATTTATTGAAAAACATCTGATTAAAAATCCTAACTTTTGGACTCCTGCTGACAAAGACTATCCCCGTTTGTTATTAGAAATTCCCAACCCGCCACCGGTGATCTATTATCGCGGTAAAGTTGACACCACAGAAAATCAAGGAATTAAGCCGACAGTTGCGATTGTTGGTACTCGCAGCCCTTCGGAATACGGCAGAAAGTGGACTCGCAAAATTAGTACGGCTTTGGCTAAAAGCGGTTTTACAGTTGTTTCGGGATTTGCCGCCGGGATCGATACAGAGGCTCATACAAGCTGTTTGGAGGCTGGAGGGCGGACTTTGGCCGTCTTTGGTACCGGAGTTGATATCGTGTATCCTAAGCCAAACGAGAGGCTGTACGATCGACTTTTACAGCAGGGATTGGCGATTAGCGAATATCCCGCTGGCACTCAACCAAATAAAACTAATTTTCCCCGACGCAATCGGATTATTGCTGGTTTAAGTCGCGCTACAATTGTTATCGAAGCTCCCCACAAATCGGGAGCTTTAATTACTGCTTATCAAGCTAACGATTTTTGTCGCGACGTGTATGTTTTGACGGCAAGATTGGATGACGATCGCTCTTTTGGCTGTTTGGAATTGCTC
>JBOFTL010000116.1:0-1518 GCA_051652045.1 Microcoleus sp.
ACTATTAATATGGTAGACCCAGAAATCGGCACTAAAATTTATCCCTGGGTTCACTACCGCCGCAAACGCTACAAGGGTTTGGAAGCCGCACGAATTCTGCACGAACGGCAGATGGAAGGCTTGCAAGCACTCAAAGAGGCGGACATTCTCTGCAAAGTGAACTCAGTGATGATTCCTGGGATTAACGACGAGCATTTGGTAGAAGTCGATCGAGTAATCCGCGAAAAAGGCGCTTTCCTCCACAACATCATGCCGCTTATTTCCGCACCGGAACACGGCACGCACTTCGGTCTTACCGGACAGCGAGGCCCCAATCCTGCGGAACTGAAAAAACTGCAAGATGAATGTGCAGACAGCAACATGAAAATGATGCGTCACTGCCGCCAGTGTCGGGCTGATGCAGTTGGTTTGTTAGGAGAAGATCGCAGTCAGGAATTCACCAAAGACAAGTTCATGGAAATGGATTCGCAGTATGATTTGGAACTGCGGCAAGAAGTCCATTCTGGTATCGAGAAATTCAAAGAAGAAATCAAAGCAGCCAAAGCTAAAGTCAAGCCCAGCGAACGAGTGAAAAACAGTCCCAAAATTCTGGTAGCAGTGGCAACCAAGGGCGGCGGAATTGTCAACCAACACTTCGGTCATGCCAAGGAATTCCAAATCTTTGAAGTGGATGCTAATGAAGCCAAATTTGTCGGACACCGCAAGATCGACCAATACTGCCAAAGCGGTTACGGCGAAGATGCCACGCTGGAATATGTAATTAAAGCGATCGCAGATTGTAAAGCTATTTTGGTTTCCAAAGTCGGTGAATGTCCGAAAGCGGAATTAAGGGAAGCTGGATTGCAAGTTGTGGAAGCTTACGACGTGATTGAAAAGGTGGCGAGAGAGTTTTACGATCGGAACGTTCACAAGTTTTAAAGCCTTTATCACTCGGCGATTGAAATCGCGTCTACACGAACAAAGTCCGCCTTCGCGGACTAGGGAGAAAGGAGCAATTTAACCCGGATTAAAGCGATTGAAATCGCTTTGGGGGTGAAAATCGAATAACGAGCGCAGCATATTCGATTTTCACCCCCAACTACACGAACAAAGTCCGCTTTCGCGGACTAGGAAGAAAGGAGCAATTTAACCCGGATTAAAGGAGGTTGCTATGCCGTACACCATCACCAATAAGTGCATTGAATGTCATCGCTGTGAATCAATTTGTCCGACGGGAGCGATCGCCCAAAATGAGCAACAACAATATCAAATCGATTCTCGACGCTGCAACGATTGTGTGGGCTATTACTCTGTACCTCAGTGCTGGGCAGCCTGCCCCACGGGTGGAGGATGTATTTCAAGCATGGCAACTCTCCCTCGATCGCCTCAAACAAAGCCTGCCAACAACTACTGGGAACACTGGTTTCAAATCTACAACAGTTTGGTATCAGGACTAGAAAATAATCAACTCTCTGACTATTGGAAAAGTTGGTTTGACAGCTATTCTCAAGCATTATCTCAACAATTACAAACCCCTAC
>JBOFTL010000117.1:0-4642 GCA_051652045.1 Microcoleus sp.
AGTTTCGATCGCGATATTGGCGATCGTTGATTCGGTAATAAATCCATCTTGATTCCACAGGATGACATCTTGATATTCTGGTTGCGATTCCAAAGCCATTGTATAAGGTAATCGGTAAGTTGTCTTGCGGTAAAGAAAGGGATTTTGAGAATCGATCGGCCCGCTAGCAATTCCCATTAATGCGCCAATTTTTAAGATACCATTATCTAGTGTTTGAGCTTGTAATGTTAGCTTGCCCTCACAAGATAGTGTTAAGCGGACTTTGCGGGCGATCGAACCCAAAGTCAGACTCAGTTCCTGTAATGCTTGGCCGGTTGCTGTTAAAGATAGGGGAAAGTTAAAATAATCGGCAGATTTCTCTAATCTTTCAAGATGTCTGTCTAGCAAAAAATAGCCGTTTTGAGGCGTCCATAAAATTGATTCTAGTAATTCAAAGTCTAGCCGTTCTCCAATCATGTTTGAGGAAAATTAGTACAGAATAAACTATACCATGATTTACGGGAAAAATGGTTGAAAACACTACTTATAGCGGTAATTGGATTAGCTTTGTACTCGTAAGTAAGTGTTAGCATCGTTCCATCACCTCTTGCAAGATTATACACTATTTTGTAGGAGGATTCCAGAGACAAGATAAACGCTGGGTTAAAACCCGCCGTGCCGCGTTTCATCCCCTCCTTAAAAAGGTAGGGTTCTCACGCTCCCGTTATGTTCAGATAGGGCTTACGCACTTGCAACGAAAAATAAGCCTTTGCGAAGGCGCGTGCCTGTCCGAAGGACTTATACTTCGCTGTCGCTCGTAATGACATCAGATCGTATTCCTTGCGTAAGTCCTAACTAATATAGTACCGTTTTCCACAATTATATATTAAAATTGACTGAGACATTATTAGGAGCGATCGCCAAAATTTTTGACTGCTAAACTGTAAATTAGTTACCGCAGATAGCTTGCTTAATTTATGTTTCCTAAATCCTTTGTTTTTCAATGGCGCGTTGCCTTACCGCTGTTAATATTAACCTCAGTGCTAACATCGATCGCCCTCAATTATTACGTTAATTTAGTTACCAGCAAATACCGCCGCATGGATATCGCAGCAATTCCACCCCAGCCTATTGCGATTGTTTTCGGCGCAGGAATTTGGGAAGATGGAACTCCCACACCCATGCTGGCCGATCGAGTGCAAGCCGCTGTCGATTTGTACAAAGCGGGGCGAATTAGCAAAATTTTGATGACGGGAGATAACAGCAGCCCGGAGTATAACGAAGTGAAAGTAATGGAAGAATACGCAGCAGCCCAGGGCGTACCCATGAAAGATATTACCCTGGATTATGCAGGTTTCAGCACTTACGAAAGTTGCTACCGGGCAAAACAAGTTTTTGGCATTACAGCAGCAGTTTTAGTAACGCAAAACTTTCACATATCGCGGGCTATTTATACCTGCCGGCAGTTGGGTATAGAGGCGATCGGTTTGGGGACGCCTGATTGGGGAAAATTTCGCACAACCAGCATGATTCGCTACAGTTTTCGCGAATTTTTAGCTGTTCTAAAAGCATTGTGGGAAGTGCGCGTTACCCGTCCCAAACCGACTTTTTTAGGGCCCTTTGAAGGGATTAAATAAAACAGAAACTAACCATCCTATCGTGTCCGGTCGATCGATCGCATTAAAATTAGTTCGTAGTGCGAACTCCTTTGGGTAAGATGCAGCCCGAGGGAGTCCGCACCACAAACCCTTTTTGTTATGGTAATCGATCGGACATCATATCAACACCCAAATAACCGAATTGAAAGCCCCAGTTTTTCAAAAAAAACGGGCTTCTTCAGCCGCGAGTTCAAAAGTCCGAATAATTTATACAAAATCTAGGAAATCCCAAACCCGGACTTAGTATTATACAAAATCCGGTAGCATCAGAATTATGTAGTGCGATCGGGAATCTCCCACACTCCACGATCCACACATATAATTCTCATACCACCGAAAACGGTATTACTGGCGTTTTGAAATTTCGTCCATAGACGAATGATATGCAAACACCAACTCGACGAAGGATTTCAAATACTCGTTACCGCTATTTTCACAAATTTGAGTCCAAGTTTTGGGATTAACATTGGCAGACTCTTCTTGGAAAGTTGAGGCGGGTTTTTTCAACTCTTTTTTTTCAGAAGATGTCTCAATATCTGCTTGCGACTGCTGGCGATCTTGTTCTGGAATCATTTTGAGGCACCTTTTTGAGCGAAAATGTTAGTAGTGACCCTGTTTACAAAGCTAAATATTTTTGTCCGGATGAATGATGCACCAAAATATTTGTTTTACGCAAACTTTCCGCCAAAAAATCAACAATAAACCCTAGGTAAGATTGGTATTGCCAACTTACATTTACAGCAGGACTTACGCTTTTTTTAGTTGTTTACACGCTTAGGGAGTAATCAAGCATGAAGTGCGCACTTTACAGATAATATCTGTGGGTAGTTGCTGCACGGGTAATCTCTCAGCTAATTACTGGTGTAAATTCTGTATTTGTACCGCTTAAGGGCGATCTGACAACTTGATTGATTAGTATTATTACGTAAATTTTTCGAGATTTTGCGATCTAGATATACCCTAACTGGCGATCTCGATCGGCAACGGATGTGACACCCATCACTCAATTGTTATTTTTACTTGTTATTTTACTTAGGGGCACTCTTTCGATCTATACCGCAGGCTAACAATTTAACAATCCGCGCTAAAATTAAGTATTTGGAAACCAAATAACAGAGGGTATACAGCACATGGGAATTTATCTCGACACTGCAATTGTAGCGGAAGCAAAAGAAGTAAGCAAGTTCGGATGGCTTTCGGGTATCACCACTAATCCAACCCTGTTGGGAAAAAGCGATCTATCTCCTGACGATACGCTCAAACAACTAGCACAAGTCAGTCCTGGAGAATTATATTATCAGCTACTCGCATCGGATTTTGAGGGAATGGTAGCAGAAGGAAAAGCTGCTTTTAAATTAATTGGACGGCAAACAGTATTAAAAGTTCCGGCGACGGCGGCGGGTTTTCAAGCAGTAGCGCACTTGTCAGAGGAGATTCCCTGTGCGGTAACAGCAATCTACTCTCCAGCGCAAGCAGTTATCTCAGCAGCAGCAGGAGCAAAATATGCTATAGCTTATGTAAACCGCGCTACTAAATTGCTAGGAGACGGTTTTGCTTTAGTACGGGAAATCGCAAATGTATTGCAGCATACAAATACAGAAATTTTGGCAGCCAGTATCAAATCGCCGGATGAAGCGGTGCAGACTTTATTAGCGGGCGCGCATCATTTGACATTACCTTTTGACATATTGCAAGCCATGACGTGGTGCGAACTTTCCCAGCAAACAGTTGATGAATTTGCCAAAAACGGACGGGGAATTAGTTATTAGATCGATTTCGGGTTAGTTACCCGCGCGATAATTCGGTAGTTGAAACCGCACGCCAGTCAAACAAAGTCGGGCGAGGCTGACTTATAGAACCTATTTGAGATCTGTGAAATCGCCGACTAAGGAATGAGAATTAAATAACTTGCATTTTTTGTAGGTTGGGACCAGGAACGAACCCTCCGCAACGCTTGACCCAACACCACCCTCGAACGTTGGGCGAAGCGCAGCGGAGGGTTCATGCTTCAACCCAACCTACGGAAGTTATTTAATCCACGATCCTAAGCGCGAGGATGAAGCATTTGGACATCAAAACATCGGATTTTTACCAGAGACTGTCGCCCAAATGCTTCATCCCTACATTACCTTCTTTAATCCGCATTTAATTGGAGAGAATTTTTAGGTACGATCGCACTGTTTCTGACAAACCCATTTCTAAAGCTTCAGCAATTAAAGCATGACCGATCGATACTTCTAGAATACCCGGAATCGAGCAAAATTTACCGAGGTTTTGCAAATTTAGATCGTGTCCGGCATTCACTCCCAAACCAGCATCCTGAGCTGCTTTTGCTGATAATACATATCGATCGAAAACAGAGTCTACTTTACCTTCGCGAAAAGCAGTTGCATAGGGTTCCGTATACAATTCTACTCGATCGGCTCCAACTTCTTTTGCTAATGCCATTTGACTCGGCTCTGCATCCATAAAGAGGCTGACTCTAATGCCATTATCCTTAAGTTTTTGAATAATTGGCATCAGCCGATCGCGATTTTCAGGAATGTTCCAACCGCTGTCTGATGTCAGTACATCTGGAGCATCCGGTACTAACGTACATTGTGCTGGTTTGACATCGCAAACTATATCCATAAATGGAGGTTGAAAAGGATTTCCTTCAATGTTGAATTCGACAGTTAGCATTTTAGCTAATTCGTAAACATCCGCAGCTTTGATGTGTCTTTCGTCAGGGCGGGGATGGACTGTAACGCCGTGAGCTCCGGCGGCAATTACTGTTTTTGCGGCTTCAGTAACGCTGGGAATCCCGATGTTTCGCGAGTTTCTCAAGAGGGCGATTCTGTTAATATTAACGCTGAGTTTAGTCATGATAGTTGATAGTTGTAGTGCGAGCGTCCCCGCTCGCGATCGATTGATAGTTGATAGTCGATCTCAAGTTCGATCGAATACTCTAACAAAAACAGTTCGTAGTAAGGACTTTAGTCCATAACATACGCAGGACTGAAGTC
>JBOFTL010000118.1:0-6397 GCA_051652045.1 Microcoleus sp.
GTCAATTTGTGATGCGAATAACGTTCTCCTAGTTCGGCACTCAAGCCTTCTATTTGTAGGGTGCGCACTGTAACCACAGGTATCAATTCGTGCTGCGAATAACGTTTTCCTAGTCAGGCATTCACGCCTTCTAATTGTAGGGTGCGCACCGCGCACCACAGGTATCAATTCGTGCTGCAAATAACGTTATTCTAGAACAATTTTTGGATGGTTAGACGCGATCGAATTACGACTCAAATTTGAGGTATTATATGGAAATAGGTGTTCCCAAAGAAATTAAAGATTTAGAGTTTCGAGTCGGCTTGACTCCGACAAGCGTCCGCGCCTGTTCCGATCGAGGTCATACAGTTTTTGTCGAAACAAATGCTGGTACTGGGGCAGGTTTCAGTGACGAAGATTACATTCAAGCAGGGGCTAAAGTTGTCTCAAAACCCGAGGATGTTTGGAGTCGAGAACTAATAGTTAAAGTTAAAGAACCCCTGCCACCTGAATATCCGCTGATACAGAAACAGCAGTTGCTATTTACATACTTGCATTTAGCGGCCGATCGAACTTTGACCGAACATTTAATTGACAGCGGCGTCCAAGCCATCGCCTACGAAACTGTCGAACTTCCTGACAAAAAATTGCCCCTGCTAACGCCGATGAGCGTTATTGCAGGACGTTTGTCCGTGCAATTTGGAGCGCGATTTTTAGAAAGGCAGCAAGGCGGTAGAGGCGTACTTTTAGGCGGTGTTCCGGGGGTGAGGCCGGGCAACGTCGTAATTTTGGGCGGCGGCATCGTCGGCACGGAAGCGGCGCGAATGGCGGTAGGAATGGGTGCTAGAGTGCAGATTTTGGATGTCAATGTCGAGCGTTTGGCTTATTTGGAAACTTTGTTCGGTTCCCGAGTGGAATACCTCTACAGCAGTCCGTTGCAAATTGAAGCAGTTGTTCCCCATGCCGACTTGTTAATCGGTGCGGTTTTGCTGGTGGGAAAAAAAGCTCCGGTGCTAGTTTCGCGCGAATTTGTATCTAAAATGCAACCAGGTTCTGTAATTGTTGATGTAGCGGTGGATCAAGGCGGCTGCGTCGAAACCGTGCGAGCAACTTCTCACACCAGTCCTACCTATATTAAGGAAGGAGTCGTGCATTACGGAGTTCCGAATATGCCCGGTGCGGTGCCTTGGAGTGCGACTCAAGCTTTGAATAACAGCACTTTACCTTACGTGATGCAGTTAGCAAATCTGGGCAATAAAGCTTTAGAAATTAACCCGAGTTTAGCTAAGGGAGTGAACGTGCAGAATCACAGATTGGTGCATCCGGCTGTACGCGAAGTTTTTCCCGATTTAGCTGATTAATTCCCCATGATATGTAGGTTGGGTTGAGGTAACGAATCCTATGTTTCACTTCGCCCGATTCTGAATTTACCAAGAAGTCAGGACTTACGCCAAGACTCTATGTGTAGGGTGCGCACTGCGCACCTTACTGCTATAGATAGTGTTTGAAAATAATATTTTATACGTAAGTCATTGAGATATTAGGTTTTACTTACTACTTCTGGATTTTTGAAGGGGTATTGCCCGCAGCAAAGCAAATTTTCTGCAAGATCGATATTATTATCCATTCGATCGATACATTTGGCAGATTTCATCAAGATTATTTGCTGAGGGCAAAACCGAGGCGAGGTTTTGCAACAAATTAACATCAGAAATTGCCGATATTTCCTCAAATAATGCCACACCTGCTTCGCCAAATTTCAATTTTAATCCAAGTTCGATAGCCAGCAGAAATGCTTGTTTTGTTCGCATCTGTTCTTCTGTTAACAGTGCCTGAGTCTCAGATAGCTGAGCATCTTTATAAGATAACTGAGCATCTTTTTGTAAAGCCAGTTCGTCTCCTGTCGGAATGGGATTGCCACTAGCATAACACCAACGCAACCAAGTACCATTGACATTCTCAAATTCACCTTGCCACAAAGTTAATCCCAGACCAACTTCAGGGAACCAAGTATCAATTTTTGGGACGTAAGATTGACCGTTTAGTTGAAAGATTCGCAGCACCGCATCTCCCAATTCTTGCAAAGGATCGTAAACTACATAATACATAATCCGCATTCGAGCGTAATCTCTTAACTTGCTGCCCAATTCATTGCCGGGAGTTGGAGAAATAATTTCGATGACTACTTCTGGGGGTTTACCAAACTCCCAAAATAGATAGGAACGCACTTTTTTTTCCCACCAATCCTCAGCAGCACTAATATTCAGGCTGAGAAAGACATCTGGAGCGATGCCCGGTTGACGGATGCTGTTAAATAAACCGACATTTGCAGCGACAATAAACGGTTCTGTGATGCCAGTATCGGCACCGCTGTAGAAAACTGTTGTTAGCAGCCGCTGCTGTTTTTCGTTGATGAAACTGTCCAAAGGAGTATCGTCTTCTAATACTAAGTTGCTAATATCTGGCAACTGACTCGGATCGAGGATTAATGGCTCAGACATAAGTAGCCTAAACTAGGAATATCTCCTATAATTATAACATTTATGTTGAAGTTTTGCCTCTCAATTTTTGCAAAATTGGCAATTCGATCGCGAATTCCGTTCCCTTACCAACTTCTGAATAACATTTCAAATCGCCACCGTGTTTGTCTTTGACAATTTGGTAGCTAATCGACAACCCCAATCCCGTACCTTTGCCCACTTCTTTGGTAGTAAAAAACGGGTCAAATATCTTCGACAGAATTTCTGGTCTAATCCCAGTTCCCGTATCAGTAATGCGAATGCAAATTAGATTTTTCTCCGTTATTTCAGTAGCAATCCGAATCTCGATCGGTTTGTCATTGCTGGCGGCGGCTGGCTCTTCCAAAGCATCGATCGCGTTTGACAGTACGTTCATAAACACTTGGTTTAATTGCGCCGGATAGCACTCAACTCGCGGCAAGTTACCGTACTCTTTAATAACTTGAATTTCACCATATTTTCGCGGTTCTTTTAATCTGTGCTGCAACATGACTAAAGCGCTTTCTATTCCTTCATGAACGTCTACTACTTTGCGCTCTTTTTCGTCGAGACGGGAGAAGTTGCGCAGCGACAGTACGATCTGTTTGATGCGGTTAGCACCTTGTTTCATGGAAGCCAGTATTTTCGGAAAGTCTTCGGCGATAAAATCAGTATCAATTGATTCTGATAGATCTGCAATTTCCTGGGTAGGTTCAGGATAGTTGTGTTGATATAGATCGAGCAATTTGAGTAAGTCGCTAGCGTACTGACTGGCGGGGGTGATATTGCCGTAGATAAAACTGATCGGATTGTTAATTTCGTGGGCTACTCCCGCTACCATTTGTCCGATACTTGACATTTTTTCTGCTTGAATTAACTGCGCTTGAGCGCGTTTTAATTCTTGCAAAGTTTGTTCTAACTGTTGCGCTTTTTCTCGTTCTCGCTGTTCGCTAACTTGCAAAGCAACTGCTGCTTTTTTGCGATCGCTAATATCAGTGTGAGTGCCTGTCATCCGCAGGGGATTTCCCAATTCATCGCGCTCCATCACCTTAGCTTGTGCTAAAATCCACTTCCACTCGCCGGATTTTGCTAGCATCCGAAATTCTGCTTCGTAGAGCGGAGTTTCCCCTTCAAAGTGAGATTTTACTGCTGCCATAGCTGCGGGTAAATCTTCTGGATGTACGAGTTTTTCCCAGGAAGCAAAACTATTTTCTATTTCCTCTACTTGATAGCCCAGCATCGCTTTCCACCGCTGATTAAAATAGACTTCTCCGGTTTTCAGATTCCAATCCCACAGCCCCGTTGCACTTCCTTCAAATGCTAGATAAAAACGTTCTTCGCTTTGTTGCAGTTTGATCCGCTGCTGTTTTTCTTGTGCGAGCAAATTGGCTTGGGCGATCGCAATTCCCATTTGCGCTGCTACTGCTTCTAATAATCTAATCTCTTCTTGCATCCATTTGCGGGGGCGATCGTACTGCTGCAAATACATGATGCCGTTGGCTTTTCCGTGGTAGGAAGTGCGGACTGCGACGGTCGATCGCAAACCAGTTTTACGGCACAATTTTATGCTAGATTCCAGCAGCGGATCGGTAAAGATATCGTCAGTCACTACAGCTCGATCCTGCGACATGACAAACTCAGTATGAGGGTTGTTTTCCACAAAAAATTCTATTACTAGATTCGATTTTAATCCAGGATCTTGGTATTTAGCAACACAAACCAGGCTGGGAATTTGCTCTTCTTTATATATGTATATCGAACAAACATCGGTATTAAAAATGCGACTAATTTGAGCGCTTGCAGTTTGAAATACTTGTTCTTGGTTTAAGCTGTAGCGAATTTCCAGAGTAATTGTCTCGAGCAAAAATCTTTGTTTTATTTGCCGTTCTAAAGCATTTAAAGCTGTTTTTAGCTCGATTTCTACCTGTTTGCGATCGCTGATTTCAGTAGCAGTTCCCAGGATTTTCCTAGGTTTGCCATCATCTTTTCTCGTAAAAACAGTTTCCCTACTTAAAAACCACTTGTATTGACCGTGTTTATCTTGAATTCGATACTCAAATTCAAAAATTTCGCCATCTTTTGCTGTTTCAATCCTTTGCCTGTGTTCCGCAAATACTGGCAAATCCTCAGCGTGTATTAATTCACTAAAAATTGCTGCAGGCATTTGCTGTATTTCGGATGCAGTGTAGCCGAGATCGCTGTAGATTTCGCGGTTGAGATAGAGAGCGCGCTTTTCTATCAAATCGCAAACGTACAAAATATTGGGATTGGTTTTAACTACTGCTGACAGCCAGTGCTGGCTTTCTCGCAATTCTGATTCGATTTGCTTGCGTTGTTGGATTTCAGCTTGCAATTGCGCGTTTTGCGCTAAAAGTTGCCGCGAAAGCCGACCTAGCATGAGTTGATTTTCGACGCGAGCTACAAGTTCTTCTATCTGAAAAGGTTTAGTTATATAGTCGGCAGCTCCAACAGTAAAAGCTTGCACTTTATCGAATACTTCATTTAAAACACTGATAAAAATAACTGGAATTTCTTTGGTGCGATCGTCAGCTTTTAACTGTTGGCATATTTGATAGCCGTTCAATTTCGGCATCATCACATCCAGCAAAATTAAATCCGGCGGTGTCGATCGAGCAAATCTCAAAGCCATTTCGGCATCTCTGGCAGGTCGTATTTTATATCCCCGTTCAGACAAGACTGTCAATACCAGACGCAAATTTCCTGGGTTGTCGTCTACGATTAAAATGTTTTCTTTGGGAACATGATTTGGCAGTGTAACTGTTTGCAGTATTTGATTTTTCCAATCAGATGTATTCACAGCATACCCTCCAAGCTATTAATTTCTTAATATCTGAAAAGAATTTAAAGCCCGCAACTGCTGATAGCTAAAAGTTTCAGCACATCCAGCCAATTGCTCGGCTACATATAACATATAGTGCATTCCTGGATGTTCTATCTTATCAAGAAGATGGTAAATTTGACAATATTGGTAGCTAAAATTATGGCAGGCGATCGAAAAAGTTGCCCTTCTGTATGCCACAAAAGGGTTAGCGACTAGCGATTACAAAAATTATGGCTGTGGTTTGCTTTAAGCGATTACAAAAATTCTGCCTGTGGCTTGCTTTAGCCGTCGCTGGAATACCTTCATCAGCTCGCTCTTGCAGAATTTACTGATACCCATCTCTACCTCAAAATTAAGATGGGGTAGTATGGCAAAATACAGTGCTTTGCCTCTATAGGCTGCCCTAACTTCAAAACCTAAAAAATCAGTTAGCAAAACTAACAACAACCAACAAAAGCACATCTATAGCAAAAAAATTGGTTTTTTTCAAGAAATTAGAGGATAAAATGCTGTATTTTAGGGTTGAATGTGGTGGAACAGTGGAATAGTGCTAATAGTTTTATTTTTTATGGGACGAATCGATGCTCGACACTCACCTTGACAGGGCTTGGTGGGCATCGCCCACCTGACAACTTGTAAAACTGTATAATTCAGAGTGCCATCTACCTTAGCAATATTCCCATAAAACCTTGTTTGAACGATCGTTAATCCCACAGCAATCTACCAATCCCATTCCCGAAAACATCCCCCAGTGGCTGCACTGGTTGGATAGCTGTCCGAGTACGAATACTTGGGCGATCGATCGCGCGTCGCAACTCGATCGCGGGAGTGCAGTATTTACCAGAAATCAAACAGGCGGCCGCGGCCAATACGGTCGAATTTGGCATTCGCCACCGGGTGTTTTTACTGCTAGTTTCATACTCGATCTGCCGAATTCTAATTTATTGTCGGGACTCAGTTTAGCAGTAGGTTTAGCCGTAATTTACGCGATCGAGGATTTGGTGCCCGATTGTAGAGACAAACTGCAACTGAAATGGCCGAACGATATCTCGATCGACCGCCAAAAATTAGCAGGAAT
>JBOFTL010000119.1:0-2371 GCA_051652045.1 Microcoleus sp.
GCTCAAAAACGTTAAGATGGTTTGACAGCACTGGCTTCCGGCTCTCTAACCCAAATTGCATAACCGCTGGCAGTTTTGGTAATCGCTGTTGCGTCCCCGCTACTCCCTAGCTTAGCCACGATCGCTAACACCTTTTCCGCTTCCTTGACAGCTTTAAAAAAACTGTAATACTCACTATCGACTAAAATAGCAGCCATAGGTTGCTCCAGGTCTGGCACCCGAATCCGGCAAGATTGATACTGACTCCGACATTCCAGGATTTTAGTAAGTGCGATCGTGCGAGCGCTCGAAGTTGGTTGAGAATGAACCTGAGATAACATAGGTTGTACCTGGCGATCGATTCCAAAATTTGGATTTTTGTCAGAACTCTTTACATATTTTAATACTAGCTCAAGCTTTTCCCACAACTAGGCAGACCGATGCAACATTCTAAGTACCGCATTTTAGGGCTAGTCGGACAAGGACAATTTGGTCGAGTCTTTTGTGCCAGCGTTCGAGAAACTCCTGCCAAGGACTCCCGCCTCACCAGCCAACTGGTTGCTCTCAAAGAACTCAGCCATCAGAAAGCCCCAACCAGCGAATTTTTGCGAGAATTGTGGTTTCTGATTACATTGCAACACCCCAACATTGTCACTTGCCGAGCCCTGGAACACACAGCTACAGGCAGGTACTTAGTTATGGACTACTGCGAGGGCGGAACTCTGCGCAACTTGCTCAAACAAGACCGCCCTCTCAGGCTGCTCGAAGGTTTGCAGCTAATCATGGGAGTGCTAGCAGGCTTAGACTACGCCCACCGCCGGGGTGTAGTTCACTGCGACATCAAACCAGAAAATATCCTCCTGACGTTAGGTCCCAAAGGTTGGTCGCCGCGCCTGTCCGATTTTGGCATCGCGCGCCGCTTGCCAGAAATCGGCACTACTCGCCTCCATCAAGAAATTTCTCCTGACGCTACGGTGGGTTCTCCTGCATACATGGCTCCAGAGCGGTTTTACGGTCTTTATTCCCCGATGTCGGATATCTATGCTGTCGGAATCCTGCTGTTTGAATTGTTGATGGGCTACCGCCCTTTCGGAGGAACACCAGGAGACTTGAGATGGGCGCATTTGAATCAACGCTTGCTCCTACCCGATGCCATCCCAGAACCTTTACAAGCAATAGTCAAAAAATCTTTGGAAAAGCTGCCGGCCCGCCGCTTTGCCAGTGCTTCTCAAATGGCTCAAGCTCTACGGTTGGTAATGTACGACCCCGCTGTCAGGCAATTGGGCGATTGCATAATTCCTTGGGAACACTCTGCAACTAATGCTAAAAGTCCGAACTCAGAAACAGGATCTTCGCCATCTGCCAAAGAAGAGGAGAAATCATCACAGACTGCTGTGAATTTACTTCAGACTGCGCGCTCTTCTCTTTCATACCAAAAGTCGCTAGTATTTCCCGTACAACTAACCGCTTTAATTGCTACTGACACTTATCTTTATGCTGCAGCAGACAAAGAGGTAAAGGTTTGGGCTCAGTCGGGCAACCAGTTGTTTTCTGGAGAAGTTGAAACTTCTATATCTATGCCGGAAACTGTGCGTGCCATTTTGCCTGCGTCTTATGGCTGTTGCATTCTTTCGGGGCAAAAACTTTACTGGCTCAACGATCGTAGTTGGGAGCTTCAGTGTTTACTGGAATTTGGTTTCCGACAAAGACCTGACGCCTGTAAAGCTGCTATTGACTCTGATGCTCGCTGGTTGACAATAGCTGTCCCTGGGGAACTACGTTTTTATTCTTTAGCTGCCAACAAAAATCTGTGCGATCGAGAAAAAGCCCTCAAACCGATTGCCGCTGTACCAATACCGGAACACTATTTGCCAGAATTGATGTTTCTCGATCGGAGGCACGTGTTGGCTATTTGGCCTGACAACGATCCAAAAAACCCCCAAACTACTTTCAGAGTTTACACCCGTCGCGGAACAGCAGTTGGTGCCGTGAGGTTATCGGCTAGCGTGGGACAGGTTTTGCCGACACCAGAGCCTTATACCTTGTTGGGTATTCCCCAAGGTGGTAAGCCCGCTGTGTTATTGATGAAATTGTGGCCCCTTAAAGTATCCCGCGTCCCCCTCGAAAGTCTGCCTGTGTCTGCTTGCGTTGCCAGTTGGGGATGGGTGCTAGCAGATGTTGGAGGACAAATACTTGTCTTGAATAGTCAAGGGGTGCAAATAGGGAATTTTAGTAGTCCTGCAGCCTCCAAGGCGATCGCTCCTTGGGGAAGTGCAGGTTTGGCGATAGCTTCATATACCGAAGCTGGCAGTTACCTGCACTTTTTAGATATAGGCGTTGAAGACCTAGCCCTGTCAAGATCGCTTTAGAGTTTGGTTCATGATGTCTCGAA
>JBOFTL010000120.1:0-4256 GCA_051652045.1 Microcoleus sp.
CGCTGCTGTAACTGCTGTGTTAAGGATTTTAACTGAGTTACCGCAAGGCTCGGATCTCCCCTACCGACAACGTACAAAGTATCATTTTCTCCAGCGTAAACAACAGTCCGAATCCGAAAATTTGCACCGAGTTTTAACAAGGCAGCAGCAGTAGTTAACAGCTTGACATTCGATGCCGGAATAAAATATTTTTGGGCGTCGCGACTGTAAATAACAGTACCGGAAGATAGAGATTGAATTGTAATTCCCCAGCGAGATCGACTGAATTCAGGACGATTCGCGATCGCCTCTAATTTTGCTCCTAATTCCCCGGTACAAACCTCCGCCAATTCTTCACGCTGTTGAGCGACTGCCGCAGGAGAAAATCCCAGTATTATGGCGAACAAACTAACTGCAATTTTTTTCATTTTCCAATGGTACATATATGGTATTCCAAATTTGTAGGGACACGGCAGTGCCCGTAGGTGTCAACTTAAGACTGAAACCGTCGATCGATCTCGCTTTTTCCATAATTTTAGATCGTCCTTAATTCAGGGAAAAGATGGATTACACCCAGATTTATTATAAGCGATCGAGCCGATCTAATATTATTCAATGTCAACTTAAATCCCCGCCTTGAAAAAATCGCCCTCAACCGTCAATTTTTGACTGTTTATGACTTTTATGACTTCTATTTCTGAATAATATGAGTTGACACGATCGCGAGCAGTTTATTTAATTGTAAGTAGGTGCAAGTATTGATGTTAATTCCAGATTGGCAGTTATTCAGGAGACTGAAGCCATGCAGTTACAATCTCGCCACAAACAAATAATTTGGGTCAGTTTGCTTTCCCTATCAGCACTGACATTTCCTCTCGCTAGTGAAGCTATAACCGTCCGAGAAGTACCGAATCCCCGTCAAGTAGATGGCGGCTGGGTAACAGACAAGGCAAACATTCTCAGCGACAGCACCGAAAATCGGCTCGATCGAATTATTTCAGATTTAGAGGCAAAAAACGGCTCAGAAATCGCAGTTGTTACCGTAACTGAAACTAAACCATCGGTGACACCAAAAGCATTTGCTACAGAATTATTTAACTATTGGGGAATTGGTAAAAAAGGTAAAAACAACGGAGTGTTACTGTTGATTTCTGCCGGAGAACGTCGCATTGAAATTGAAACAGGCTCGGGCATTCAAGGTATTTTGCCCGACAGTCAAGTATTGGAAATTATCAACTCTGAAATCAAGCCGAGATTCCAAAAGCAGGATTTTAATGGCGGTACATTAGCAGGAACAAAAGCATTAGTCAATATCTTAGATAATTCGACTGTAACACCTCAAGCTATCAAGCCACTGCCCCTGGCTCCAACAGTACCGCATCAAGGAGATAAAAATTTACCAACAGCTACTCCATCGCCAGTTATTAACAATAGTACCTCCACCGAGGTTAATTCCGCGAATAATTCATCAAGTGCGATCGATAGCTTACTTACTTGGTTTATCATAACTCCGATCGCGATTTTCCTAATATTTGGATGCTTGGGATTATTCATCGCCTTCATGCTCGTGTCTGCGATTGTTAAAAAAATTCGCAGCTTATTTTCTGGGCAATCTCCCGTCCCCTCCAGTCGCCATTATCAGGGTAATTACAGCGGTGGCAATTCCACGAGAAACAATCACAACTATAGCGTTAATAATCACAACTATTGGGTGGGGGGCGAGAATTACAGCAGCAGCGATTGTGACGGTGACAACTACAGCAGCAGCGATGATTGCGGTAGTGAATACAACAGTAGCAGCAGCGACTACAGCAGTAGCAGCGATGATTGTGGAGGTGAATATAGCAGTAACAGCAGCGACTCCGGCAGCAACTTTGGCGGAGGTGAGTCGGCAGGTGGCGGGGCGGGTAGCGACTACAGCAGCAGCGATTACAGCAGCAGTAACAGCAGCGACTCCAGCAGCAGCTTTGGCGGCGGTGAGTCTACTGGTGGCGGGGCGGGTAGCGACTACAGCAGTAGCAGCAGTAGCAGCGATTACAGCAGTAGCAGTAGCAGCAGCGACTACAGCAGCAGCAGTAGCAGCGATTGCAGTGGTGGCGGTGGCAGTTGGTAATTTAGGAGAGTTGCGAGTTATTTTGACAGCTTAAAATACCCTTCAACTATTTTCAAAATCCTCTCGGCAGCCAAACCATCTCCAAACGGATTGATTGCCATCGCCATCGCATTGTAAGCGGCAGAATCGCTCAGCAATTCTGCCGCTGCCGCGCAAATTGTATCGGAATTCGTACCGACAAGTTTAGCAGTACCGGCCGCAATTGCCTCCGGCCTTTCCGTCGTTTCTCGCAATACCAAAACAGGCTTGCCCAAACTCGGTGCTTCTTCTTGCAATCCGCCGGAATCTGTCAAAATTAAATAACTCCTTTGAATCGCTCCCACCAACTCTGCATAATCCAAAGGTTCAGTTAAAAATACTCTCGGATGCTCGCCCAAAAAAGCTTTTAAAGGTTCCCGCACTGTCGGATTGCGGTGCAGGGGTAACAGCAAAGCTGTGTCGGGAAATTTATCTAAAATTTGCAGAAATGCCCGCGCGATTCCTGCTAAAGGTTCTCCCCAATTTTCCCGGCGGTGAACCGTTGCCAAAATAGTCCGGTATTTGCTCCAATTTAAATTAGGAATATTGCATTCAGGCTCGCGTTTAGCAACAGAAAGCAAAGCATCAATTACCGTGTTGCCCGTGCGGTGAATTTCTCCCAAAACCCCCGATCGCACCAAATTTTCCGCAGCAAGGCTTGTCGGGGCAAAATGCAGCCTTGTGAGTTGAGAAATCAACCGCCTGTTAGCCTCTTCTGGATAAGGGTTAAATACATCATCAGTCCGCAAACCGGCTTCTACGTGACCTACGGGTATTTTCTGATAAAATGCAGATAAAGCGGCAGCAAATGCTGTAGTTGTATCGCCTTGAACTAATACCATTTCCGGCTGCAATTCTTTAAATAAATCTTCCAATCCTTGCAAACTCCGGCAAGTAATATCTGTCAAAGTTTGCTGGTGCTGCATGATAGCGAGATCTCGATCGGCCTTGAGATCGAACATTTGCATTACTTGTTCGACCATTTCTCGGTGCTGACCTGTTAAAATTACTTGTACGTCGAAAGTTGGCGAGTTTTTGAACTGTTGAATGACGGGAGCTAATTTAATTGCTTCGGGGCGAGTTCCCAAGGTGATGCAAATTTTGTGAGTGGTTTCGGACATTCGATTTTAGATTTTAGATTTTAGATTTTAGATTTTTTGATTTGAGAGTCGTGATTTTAGATTTTAGATCGCTATTGCAAATAAATCTGTGACTGCGACTCAATTGTTTTGGCTCGTGTTACAATAAAAACCAATAATAGAATCATCTCCTTCAACTTATCTCATTTTTCTTCCTTCTTCCCTCTTCCTTCTGCCTTCATTCCATGTTTCGCTATATTTTATTTTACAAACCCTACGACGTTTTAACTCAATTCACTGATAATTCAGGGGAAAATCAACGCAGTACGCTCAAAGATTATATTCCGATTCCTGATGTTTATGCAGTGGGCAGGCTCGATCGCGACAGTGAAGGGCTCCTGCTGCTTACCGATGACGGTAAAATGCAGCACCGACTCAGCGATCCGAAATTCGCGCACCCGCGCACTTATTTGGTGCAGGTAGAACGAATTCCCGATGACAGCGCGATCGCCCGTTTGGAAACAGGTGTCACCATACAAGACTACCGCACCCGACCTGCAAAAGTGCGCCTGCTGCCAACAGAACCCGCGCTAGAGCCTCGGGAACCGCCAATTCGATTTCGCAAGAGCGTGCCGACTGCGTGGCTGGAAATGACGCTGATAGAGGGTCGCAACCGTCAAGTGAGGCGGATGACTGCTGCGGTGGGATTTCCCACGTTAAGATTAGTAAGAAGCGCGATCGGGCATTTAAGTTTAGCAGGCTTAAAACCCGGTGAATGGCGGGAATTGGAAGGCGAAGAAATCGAGCCATTTCAGCATCAAACCAACTCCCGTTAGTAGTTGCGCTTTAGCGCCGCATTGTCCGTAGTTGCGTTAGTAGTTGCGCTTTAGCGCCGCATTGTCCGTAGTTGCGCTTTAGCGCCGCATTGTCCGTAAGTTCGTAATTGCACTTTCAGGGTGACATACTCCCACGTCAAGCGAGTACGCTATGACGTGGGCATCTTTGCAGCCCGATGAAGGGTATGCAAAATTTCCTTCACGGTACTGTTATCCATAGTTCCTACTACA
>JBOFTL010000121.1:0-8866 GCA_051652045.1 Microcoleus sp.
TGGCTGTTGGGCTAATCTACTCTTGTTACCGGAATTCTGTTTTTCTAGTTTCATAAGTTTAACTCTCAAACTCTACACTTCTCACGATATCTGGATTGTATGGGTTTGCGGGCGATCGTTAATCGATCCTCCCAAATTAGTTGTCCGGTAAAAATTTGGAGATATTGTGACTTGGCTTTGAATAACTTGTGAAAGAGTTTGTGAAAAAAAACTCACAAATCACTTTTGGATTATTAAATTGTGAAAATCAACGAGGAATGGACTGACTCGATACCCCAAAACTCAGAGTTATGCTACTTTAAGAGAAAGAAGGACGCTCGAGGTTGAGGTGGAATGGAGAAAATGACTAAACAGGAGTTTGAGGCTATCTATACAGACAAGCTTAAACCAAAACAGCGTCCGGTGCTAAAGCAGTTCTTGCACAATAAGTCAGACGAGCAAATCGCTAACTCTCTCTCCCCAAAAGTAACGAAAAACTGTGTAAGTCGTCATATTTCAACGATTTGCCAGTTATTTAATATCAAAAATGAACAGGGTTATGGTTATACGCAACGCGATGAGTTGATTCAATTATTTGTAAAACACAAACCGGAATTAGTTTGTAAAGAGTTATTAGAAAAATTTGGGGAAAGAACCCGTGAACCTCGAAAAAAAGTAGAATTACCCGAAGGAGCATTACGCTTCAATTCTGAGTTTTATGTAGAACGCTCCAAAATGGAATCTGATTGCTATCAACAGATTTTAGAGCCTGGGTCAATGATTCGGATTAAAGCCCCCAAGTTGATGGGAAAAACTTCTTTGTTGAATCGCATTGTAGAACACACAAAAATAAATGACTATCGGTTAGTACGTTTGGATTTTAGAGATGCTGAAACAGCAATTTTTAATGATATAAATACATTTTTTCAATGGTTTTGCTTGAATATCAGCCAACAGCTCAAACTAGAATCTAATATCGATAAATATTTGCTGGCGAGTGGAGGTATTCTCGTAAATTGCAAAAACTACCTTCAAACAGAAGTTTTAGAAGCTATAAATTGTCCTTTGGTCTTGGCTTTAGAAGAAATTGACTGTGTTTTTTGTTATGAGGAAATCTCCAAAAATTTTCTGAGTATGTTAAGAAGTTGGTTTGAAGAAACTACAAAAACTGACATTTGGGAAAACTTGCGAATGGTACTGCTCTATTCTACAAATGTGTACGTGGAATTACCTCATAATCAATCGCCATTTAATGTCGGGTTTGAAGTAGAGTTGAAAGAATTTATCGACCAAAATATTCTAGATTTAGCCCGCCGCCATCAATTATATTGGAGAAGTGATGAAGTTGCGACATTGATGGCAATGATTGGCGGTTATCCTTATTTGGTACGCAGGGCACTTTATCATTTGCATGATTCCAATCTATCTTTAGCAGAAATTTTGGAAAATGCAGCTACAGATGTGGGAATTTACCGCCAGCATTTGCAGAGTCACTGGGCTAATTTGCAAAATTATGTTGAACTTAAGGCTGCTCTCAAGCAAGTTGTACTTGCAGACAGTTCGGTAAAATTAGAACAGATGCTAGAATTTAAATTGCTAAGTACAGGTTTAGTTAAAAAAAATCAGCATGGTGCTATCACTCCTAGCTGTAGGTTATATCGGGATTATTTTGCACGAAAGTTTCGAGATTAGAGTCTGGAGTAAAATCAGATTATGGCGGTTTATCAATATCAAGTTGGTGGCTCTTTAAGCTACCAAAATCCTACCTATGTTAAACGTCATGCAGATAGCGAACTTTATGGCAGTTTGATGGCAGGAGAATTTTGTTATGTGTTGAACTCCCGGCAAATGGGGAAGTCTAGCTTGCAAGTACAAATGATGAAACGCTTGCGCGAAAAAGCAGGCTTTAAATGTATTGCAATAGATTTAACAGATATCGGTAGGGAAACTTCAGATGACTGGTATTTTGGGATTATTTCTGAGTTGGTTCGGGGTGGCACACTCTCAAGAAAGGTGGATGCTGATGGCTGGTGGCAGCAGCGACAATTGCTATCGCCATCTCAGCGATTGAGTCAGTTTATTGAAGATGTTTTATTGACTGAGATTTCGCAAAATATTGTTATTTTTATTGATGAAATTGATTCGATTTTAAATTTGAGCTGGAAGGATGACTTTTTTCTGTTAATTCGGGCTTGCTATAACAAAAGAGCAATAAATCCTGAATTTGAGCGTCTTGCCTTTTGTCTTTTGGGGGTTGCCACGCCAGCAGATTTGATTCGCGATAAAGACCGAACACCTTTTAATATTGGTAAGGCTATCGATCTAACAGGCTTTACTTTTGAGGAAGCTCGACCTGCTTTAATTCCTGGCTTAATGGGAGAGCGATCGGAGGAGATATCGGAAGAGATATTAGCTGAGGTTTTTAATTGGACAAACGGGCAACCTTTTTTGATGCAAAGACTATGCCGACTGATGGTTTATCAATCTGCCCGTGGGATTTCTGATGTGAAAGATTTTGTGCAAAAGTACGTCATTGACAATTGGGAAGTAAATGACGAACTAGAACATTTAAAAACAATTAGAGATCGCTTGCTGCTTGACTATCAAGACCGCACGGCGCTACTGCTGGGTATTTATCAGCAAATACTGACGGACGCGGAACAGAAAATTTGTGCAGATAATAGTCTAGATCAAAGAAGGTTACAACTCTCTGGATTGGTAGTCAAACGCAACGGATATCTACAAGTTTATAACCCGATATACGCCGCAATTTTTGACATCGATTGGGTACAGCAAGAATTAGCGAAACTCCGCCCGTATCAGGAAAACTTCGCCGCTTGGATCGCCTCAAATCGTAAAGATACTTCGCGATTGTTGCACGGCAAAGCATTGGATGATGCGTTGCAGTGGAAAGTGGGGAAACGTTTAAGCGATGAGGATAATGATTTTTTAGATGCCAGTCAAGCTGATGAACGTCGAGAATTAAGGACATCTAATAATTTTTTAAAACAAGTTAGGAGACAAGTCAGGGAAATTATTAAAGTTGAAAAAGCAGCACGCAATGCCTTAGATATTTTTCAATATGATGGAAATCAAATAGAAGCCTTGCGGGCAGCTATCAAAGCAGGAGAAGATTTAAAGCAGTGGATACAAGATAATCCCCCACTTTCCGAATATCCGGTTACCAATCCTCTTTTAATTTTGCAGATGATTCTTGCTAAAATCCGCGAACGACGTCAGTTTGTGGGACATAATAGCTCGGTAACAAGTGTCAGTTTTAGCCCGACTGGAGATGCACTCGCCACTGCTTCACATGACCGCACCGCTAAATTATGGGACTTGCAGGGCAAATGCTTGGTAACATTTACCGGACATAATGACTCGGTAAGAAGTGTCAGTTTTAGCCCCAGAGGAGAGATAATCGCTACTGCTTCAGGTGACGGCACCGCCAAATTGTGGGACTTACAGGGCAAATGCTTGAAAACATTCACCGGACATAATAGGAGTGTAAATAGTGTCTGTTTTAGCCCGAAAGGAGATGCGATCGCTACTGCTTCAGATGACAGCACCGCCAAATTGTGGGACTTACAGGGCAAATGCTTAAAAACATTCACCGGACATAATAGCAGTGTAAATAGTGTCTGTTTTAGCCCGAAAGGAGATGCGATCGCTACTGCCTCATATGACGACAACACCGCCAAATTGTGGGACTTACAGGCCAAATGCTTAAAAACATTCCATGATTTATGGGTACATAGTGTCAGTTTTAGCCTCACAGGAGATGCGATCGCTACTGCTTCAAGTGACGGCAGCGCTAAATTGTGGGACTTACAGGGCAAATGCTTGAAAAAATTCACCGGAAATAATTACTCAGTAAATCGTGTCAGTTTTAGCCCTACACGAGATGTGAACGCCATTGCCTCATTTGACAAAATCGCCAAATTGTACGACTTGCAGAGCAACTGCTTAATCACTTTCATGGGACATAATGGCGCGGTGACAAGTGTCAGTTTTAGGCCAAATGGAGATGCGATCGCCACTGCCTCAGATGATAAAACAGCAAAATTGTGGGACTTGCAAGGCAACTGCTTGGTAACATTCACCGGACATAATCACTTGGTAAGAAGTGTCTGTTTTAGCCCCAGAGGGGATGCGATCGCTACTGCCTCAGATGACAAAACCGCCAAATTGTGGGACTTGCAAGGCAATTGCTTTGTAACATTCACCGGACATAATTACCGGGTAAGGAGTGTCAGTTTTAGCCCCAATGGAGATGCGATAGTTACTGCTTCATCTGACCGTACCGCAAAATTGTGGGATTTACAGGGCAACTGCTTGGTAACATTTACCGGGCATAATAAATTGATAACAAGTGTCAGTTTTAGCCCCAATGGAGATGCGATCGCCACTGCCTCAGATGATAAAACAGCAAAATTGTGGGATTTACAGGGCAACTGCTTGGTAACATTTACTGGACATAATAAATCGGTAAATACTGTCAGTTTTAGCCCTACAGGAGATGCAATCGCTACTACCTCACTTGACAAAACAGCAAAATTGTGGGACTTGCAGGGCAACTGCTTGGTAACATTTACCGGACATAAGCACTCGGTAAATAGTGTCATTTTTAGCCCCACAGGAGATACTATCGCCACTGCCTCAACTGACGGCACCGCTAAATTGTGGGACTTGCAGGGTAACTTACTAGCTGACTATAGCGGATATAAAGGGAATTTGCTCAAAGGTGAGGCTGATTTTGTGGAGTTGACAAGTCCGATTTATAGTGTTTGTTTTAGTCGGGACGGGAAGTTTTTAATAACTGGTTCGGAGGATGGCAATGTGCGGTTTTGGCCGATCGAAACTTTAGACGAGTTGTTGGCGAGGAGCAGGGAATGGCTGGGTGAGAAATTTTAACCGACAGCGAAGCTCTTTTCTCTCTATCCGATCCTTTTAGTCTCTCCGCTCTCTTTCCCCCTCCAACAATAAAGAGGGTAGTTTTCGCCGGATTTGGTATTAGCTGGAGTTTGTAACCGCATTCTGCACCCTCGATCGAAATAAGTAAAAGCCGATCGCGATCGATAACTTCCTGATGGTACAAGCCCCCGGCTTTATCCGTGGAATCAATCCCAAATCTCAAATCCTCAAACCCCAAAATTTATCCGTGGGGTCAATCCAAAATCTAAAATCTAAAATCTAAAATCCAATGACAGCCGATCGTGCTTAATATTAGTTGTAAATTTGTGAAATTAATGTGAAGTTCAACCGACTATCCGGAGCGACCTAAAAGTGATTGTAAATTAGTGAAACTTACAGGTAAAGTGTTAAGATAGGATGGGGATGATGAACAGACAAGAGTTTGACGCAATTTACCCAACAGAGCTAACACCCCAACAGCATGAGGCACTAAAGCTGTTGTTGCAAGGCGAGTCAGAAGATGCGATCGCTAAATCCATCGAAGTTAATGATTCATCAAGTGTCAGACACCTTATTTCAGACATCGGAAAATTATTTGCTTTGAACGATGAAGAGGGCAAAGATTACCGACAGCACGATCGATTAATCCGGTTATTTGCTAAATATAAACCTGAATTGGTTAATCTTATTGTATTTGTCGGACATAACGACTCAGTAACCAGCGTTTGTTTTAGTCCCACAGGAGAATCGATCGCGACTGCCTCCAACGATCGAACTGCTAAATTATGGGATTTACATGGCAATTGTTTGGTGACTTTTCGCGGACATCGTGACGGCGTATTGAGTGTCAGTTTTAACCCGACAGGAGATGCGATCGCGACTGCTTCCGATGACAAAACCGCCAGATTGTGGGACTTGGAGGGCAACTGTGCGATCGCTTTCACCGGACATCGCGACTGGGTAACAAGTGTTAGTTTTAGCCCGAAAGGAGATGCACTTGCCACTACTTCAAGAGATGATACCGCCAAATTGTGGGATTTCCAGGGCATTTGCTTGGTGACTTTCATCGGACATTATGACGCAGTAACTAGCGTTAGTTTTAGCCCGAATGGAGAAGTTATTGCTACTGCCTCAAGAGATAACACCGCCAAGTTATGGGATTTGCATGGAAATTGTTTGGTGACTTTTACCGGACATTCTCGCTTAGTAAATAGCGTCAGTTTTAGCCAAACTGGAGATACGATCGCCACTGCTTCCTATGACGGTACTGCCAAATTGTGGGACTTGCAAGGCAAATGTTTGGTAACATTCACCGGACATAATGATTTGGTAACAAGTGTCAGTTTTAGCCCGGAAGAAAATGCGATCGCTACTACCTCAAGAGACGGCACGGCAAAATTGTGGGACTTGCAAGGCAACTGTTTGGTAACATTCACCGGACATCATGACTTCGTAACAAGTGTCAGTTTTAGCCCGACAGGAAATGCGATCGCCACTGCTTCAAAAGACGGCACAGTTAAATTGTGGGATTTGCAGGGAAATGTGCTTTCAAACTGTAGTAGCGATCGAGGAAATTTGCTCGAAGGTGAAGCTGATTTTGTGGAGTTGAAAAACCCGATCGATGATGTTTGTTTGAGTCGGGCGGGAAATTTTTAATAACTGCTTCAGGGGATAGTATGGTGTGGTTTGGTTCGATCGAAAGTTTGGACGAGTTGTTGGCGAGGGCCAAGGAATGGCTGGGTGAGAAAATTTAACCGCAAATCAACGCAAATTGGCGGCCGATCGCACTTTAAACTAATAAACTATTCAGTCCTCTTGAGCGAGGACTTTCGCTATGAGCCAGGGAATTGATTCCCTGGCGGTATTTTGGGTTAAACGATAGTTTTTAATTGCCCGATCGAGCTCGATCGACCTTTCAAACCGCTGTTAACTTCACCAACATATTCAGAGCCTCCTTTGCCGATATTTGCAATTGCATACCATCAATATCGAATCGAGGGTCTTCAATTAAATCCGGGTCACTGCAATAAGCATCAACATCGGCAAATAACTTGTCTAAAATCTTAAACTCTCTCCCTGGATGGAGATGGCGATCGCTCTTAAACAGTTTTAGAAATTGCCCTTCAAACTCATCGGCACTAATACGATTTGCCGCAAAATCTTCTAATAACTTGATGTACTTATCCATATTTATCCACCTCCAATATCTCCTGTGGAGAGTAATTCCACCACTTGTGCAGCAGTCAGCTTCCAGCCACTAATAAAATTATCGCCTGCATCCACCATAACATTCAAATTAGTTAATGGGTCAAAATAGTGCTTTACTGGCTCCCTGCGATAAGTACCTGCAATCTCCTGCACTCCTTGCTTCTGTAAGTGAGCTTGAATAGCTGCCGCGAAGGCTGCTGCTGTTTGCAAATTGTAATTGCCTGAAACACCAAAATCAGCAGCGTGTTTGAATTTCTTCTGAATTTGACGCTCCGATACCAGCAGATTTATTGACATATTGAAGTCAAGATTTGTTAAAAAACAATAATTAATGGTGACACCAAGCAAACTCTTATATTACAATAATAAACGGCTCAACCCTGAAACTAAAGGTAAGAAAATGTCTGAACTTAGACAAAATCTAATTACCAGAGATTGGGTAATCATCGCCACCGATCGCGCCAAAAGACCGGACCAATTTACCAACCCTAAAAAATCGGTTTTAGCATTGCCACAACACCGATCTAACTGTCCGTTTTGCGTGGGGAATGAAGAAGATGGCACGATCGAAAACTTCCGTTTGGGCGATCGCAGCGGCTGGAAAGTTCGGGCGATCGGTAACAAATATCCCGCCCTCTCCCCGACAGCAGAACGATTTAGAATAGCATCGGGAATTCATCGCACCATGTCGGGAATCGGCGTTCACGAAGTAATTGTCGAACACCCGCGACACGATTTGACAACAGCTTTGTTGAGCGTTGAAGAAGTAGCAAACATCCTGTTAGTTTACCGCCACCGCTATTTAGAAATCCGCAAACATCCCCACATCGAAACAATTATTATCTTCAAAAATCACGGCGAAAGTGCCGGAACTTCCCTCGAACACCCCCACTCGCAAATAGCAGCAACTCCCGTCGTTCCCAGCCAATTTCGCAGCCGCATCGATGAAGCAATTCGCTATTTTGACGACACGGGAGAATGCCTGTTTTGCCGCACTTTGGAAGATGAATTAGCCGCTGGAGAAAGAGTCATTTTTGAAAGCGAACACTTCGTAGCTTTTATCCCTTACGCCGCCCTTTCCCCTTTCCACACTTGGATTTTTCCCCGGCGTCATTCCTCATCCTTCGATGACATTACCGATGCCGAAATTTTCGACTTGGCTCATACTTTAAAAACCGTACTCGCTCAACTTTATTATGGTTTGAACAATCCCGACTACAATTATACTATTCGATCGGTCCCGACGGCGGAACAAGCAACAAAATACTTTCACTGGTATATCGCAATTATTCCCAGAGTTTCCAAACAAGCAGGATTTGAGTTGGGTAGCGGGATGTTTATCAATACAGCTTTACCTGAAGAAAGTGCCGAATTTTTGCGATCTATAATAGTTGAGAGTTGAGAGTTGATAATTTCTTTTAAATATTTGTAGGGGCGAAGCCTTCGGGCGATAATTTCTGCTGGGCAGTGCCGTGTCCCTACAATTAATCTGGGTAGGGACACGGCACTGCCGTGTCCTCAGTATCATGCCTGTGTAACCGGAAACCATATAATTGGTAATCGTTCATTACCAATTACCAATTACCAATTACCTAATTTTGAGCATCTTTGTCAGCAGGCGGTAGGGTTACGAAGTTGCCAAAAGCCCCCACCGTTTGATAACTTTTGTCGCCCAATTCCGTCGTGTAAATGCTGGCAACGCCGAAATTCTGACGGTGGGTGGTATTGTCGAGCAAGCGTTCGATCGTGTCTCGCTGCGAAGTCA
>JBOFTL010000122.1:0-6910 GCA_051652045.1 Microcoleus sp.
GATCTCCTAGCTGGCGATTATACCAATAACGGCAAATTCTCAGCCAGCGATCGAGCTGCTGTTTTTGATTGGTGTCTGGATAGAATCGATACTGATACGTTACTTTCATTGCATTACGATCTTGACGATGCAAGGTGAGCGTTATTTTATCACACCCACCTAGCAAGTTGATTAACAATTTATTAATTTATTGAATCAAGAGTTTGTTCGGATCCTCATCCACCCGTCCGCGGCTAAAATCTACAATTATTAGATTGCTTACGGGTGGAATCACAGCCTCACGCGACTCTCATCCCACACTAACCGAGGCGCTATAGTGTGGGGATTCCCGTCTGTTTAGCTAAATCCGGGCCTTATGCCCCTTTATTGTCCGAAGCGCCATTCAAGAGCGATCGCTTGCAACTCCGGTTCCAGAGGGAGAATTAATAAAGGGGTTAACACGCTCCGGATTTTGTACGATCTAGGATTCTTCATTACTGTATTACTGCCTTTTGCCTTCTGTTTTTTCTTGAGGCAAATTCTGATGGACGACAATCCATTTTCCAGTCAGTGGATCGCGATAAGTAATAAAGGGATTTGATTTCAGCGGTTTATTACAAGATTTGACAGCCATTTCTCTCACTCCTAATAACTTGCTCTTGTTCTGAATCATAGCTACATCCCCATATCTATAGTAATCGGAGAATTTGCCAGAAATCAGCGTGATTTATAAGTTAATCACAAGTGATTTTTTAGGTGGCTTTAAGTGACATACCGCACTTTTCAATGTGATTTTACACCGCATTGAGAGCGATCGTCTTCAGCAAAAAAACTTCACAAAATGTACCTTCTGCCTGTTAGTGAGTTTCCGACCCATCAAGCTATAGCGATCGCACATCATTTGTGAACTTCCTACTCCCTCCCCTTACTAAGGGGAGGGTTGGGGTAGGGTTAAAAACTTATGACTCATTTGCGATCGCTATAGTTCCTCAAGCGACTTGTTGGCTGAGTAATGCTCCTTTTCAAAGTGCCACTATTTCAACCGTACATCTGATATTATTAAGTAAGGTAAAGATATTTATCAAAAGATCGCCACGAGAAACCTATGGTGTTATTTGGATTTGGCAAAAAGTCGAGCCTGCCCTCTCCCGAAGAGGCATTACCGGGACGGGCAGAGTCCATGCCGGTACCGGCAAATCATTTTGTTAACGGCAATCCGCTCAAACCTCCGTTTCCGAAGGGTATGGAGACTGCCATGTTTGGCTTGGGCTGTTTTTGGGGAGCCGAGCGCAAATTCTGGCAGCAAGAGGGAGTTTTTTCGACTGCAGTTGGCTACGCGGCGGGTGTTACTCCGAATCCTAATTACAAAGAAGTTTGCACTGGGATGACGGGACACAATGAAGTAGTTTTGGTCGTGTTCGATCCGGAAAAAGTTAGTTATGAAACTCTTCTAAAAGTTTTTTGGGAAAGCCACAATCCGACTCAAGGAATGCGGCAGGGAAATGATTCGGGCACGCAGTACCGATCGGGCATTTACACTTATTCAGCAAGTCAAAAACAGCTAGCTGAAGCTTCGCGAGATGCTTACCAGCAAGCTCTGACGGCGGCAGGTTACGGCAAGATTACCACAGAAATTCTGGATGCTCCTGAGTTTTATTACGCAGAAAGCTATCACCAGCAGTACCTCGCTAAAAACCCGAACGGTTATTGCGGTTTGGGCGGTACTAAGGTTTGTTTGCCTGCAATGTCTCAGGTGTAAAATTTTACCTGTTAGAGCCATTAGGTGTTAGGTATTAGGTATGAGGTGTTAGGTGTTAGAGTGGGTTTAAGGTTTCAAGCTTGAGGTTTGAGGTTCCTTCTAGCACTTACTACCTAACACCTATTACCTACCACCCGCTACCTAACATCTAAAACCTAACACCTGTTTTTTATTTCTACTAAAAAATGCTGACTGCTGTTGTAATTATCAATCTACTAATATCTCTGGCCTGTTTTTATATAGCTTTAAGAATGCGACAAGTCAGGCGGGAAATCGTACTGTTTGAAAAAAGGATTGTAGCACTCGATCGCTGCTGCAGTAACGTACTGAGTCAATCGCCAGCTTTTTTTGCTCAAAGACAGCAAGGCACGCGCGAATTTCGGGGGCAATACCGACAATTAGCACAGCAATTGGTACAAGTACAGCAACTTTTGGGATTGCTGGGTTGGGGGCGCAGGCTGTGGGTGCGACGCAATAGATCTTAAAATAGGGTTATCAAAAAACTGGGTTGAAAACCCGTCGTTCTACGACGGCTTTACAAGACTTTACAAGCAGCTTACGATTGAGGTGTTAAACTGGAAACATGACACTCAAAGCCTTCAGCTATCGATTCTATCCAACGCCGGAACAAGAAAGCTTGTTGCGGCCTTTTACGATCGAAGATATTTCCGAATTAGCGATCGTAGTAAACGATCGATAGAGTTTGTAGTGTGGACTTCAGTCCGCAGCATCTGGAGGACTGAAGTCCACACTACGAACCGTTTTTGTTATGGTAATCGCCCGGATATGATATTACTTGACCGTCATGTTGGCGCGATCCAACTCAATCCCCAAAAATTTAGCAATATTAGGCGGCACTTTAAGGAAGAGAAACAACAAAACTCCTTGCACCACCAGTAGGTTTGTGATTAGAAAAAAAGTCGCTTCCTCAATAGGAAGTCCTGCTAAATTCCACCCTGTTGTAAAGGTATCGGAAATTTTCCAAATCCCATCACCAATTGCAAACCAATCTGCAGCCCACAGATAAAGAGTTGGTAGCAGAGTGCCCAGCAGCCAAAATTGCCTCATTGCCCATAGAGTTTCCATGCCAATAACCCATTGCAATGATAAAATGGGAACTGCCCAAGCCAAAATCAATCCCAAGTATAGGGTAGAATCCCATTGCAGCATCGCAAAACCAGCCGCGCTTAATGCAATTCCCAATACCAATAACGGCAGGCTGAATCTTATGGGAAATTCTTGTTTAATGGAATCATGTTTGGCTGTGGTAGAAATCAGCCAATAAAGCCACAATCCAGTGAGAATGCACTGCAGCAAGAAAAACAAATATTCCTCCACCGGGACATAACCGATCGTTCCTACAACGCGATCTTTGCTGTAGTACCACACGCCCCGCCAGATCAGAAAATTATCCCAAGGTGTGGTGTAAATGAATGCTAGCAATGAAATCAGCGGAATCGACAGCCCGACTCTCCACCCTGGGATACTGACAAGACTACCCTGTTGCTTCCAGCGCAACACAAGCAACAGTAGGATGGGGGGAATGATAAATACCAAATGAAACACAAAGTAGCTCATAAGAAGAAGGAAGAAGAAAGAAGGAAGAAGGAAGAAGGAAAGCACGACACGGATTCGCACACGGATACACGGATGAGTTGTTAAGTGTGGATCGGGTACTATGCGGAATACCGAATAAGGAAGAACCTACAGACAGCAAGATTTCTAGCAATCGGGATCTTACGTTTAATTAGGTGGGCTTACTTAACTAAGGCAGTATAGAGTGACAGAGGAGGCTGGTGTCTTAAAGCTCGCGCACAGCCAAGCCGATATTATATTATCGGAAAACAGAGCTTAAAGCCCCGTCCTTGGAAGACAGCTTTTTGATTTATGGTACGATAGTCGATCGAATTCCTCTACCGCACGTTTTGTTGATTTTGTCAATAAACTACCACTGAATTAAGCGCGATCGCTCTCAGTAATTGGTAATTGGTAATTGGTAATCGGTAATCGGTAATCGGTAATCGGTAATCGGTAATCGGTAATCGGTAATTGGTAATCGGTAATCGGTAATTGGTAATTGGTAATCGGTCAACTGTCAATTGTCAATTGTCAACTATCAACTATCAACTCTCAACTCTCAACTGTTTAACGATGACCGATACTTTTCAAGTAGGCACGCCAGCCGCCGTATTGAGTAATTTCGCGCTGCCCCTCGCACAAAACCGCTTCCGAGACAATTCCCAAAACTTCTTCTCCGTCGGCCAAACGCACTTTTCCCAAACAAAGTCCGGGAGGTTCTTTTAACAATATTTGACACAAACCTGGGGCTGGGGTAGCCCAAATTTCCACCGCGATCGCGCTACCTCCTTTATTCACTCTTACCATCGCCGGATAATCGCCGTCAATACACCACAGCCTGTAAGTAGGAACAGTCACGGCATCTCGCACAAAATTAGCGCCGACTGCTAGTAAATTGTCATTCATTTCCAACCCGCGCATCGCAGTACCGTTGACTGCCAGAAATATAGTTTCAATCATTACAATAATATTTGTTTCAAGAGTGTCAATCGCTCTAAATTTTTGTTAGTGTTGGGAACATCAATTCTCTGTAGTTGCCTCTGTAATTGCCTCCCGCGATCGCCCTGTTAGGTATACCATACCAAAGATAGAGCCCCCGCCGCAAGAACTGCTATAAATTATGAAGGCGAGGCAATCATCTAAGGTGGCGATCGCCCGATCGAGCAGCAGCAAAAAATAAATTGCGAATTTCTATAGTTGATATTTGTTTAAATTCGCGAAAAAATTATGGCTTTGGTCTGCTATCAAAAGTCTTCGGGAAAGCCGGTAATTCAGTTGAAGTCAAGGGTATGCTGCCAGCCGAATTAAAAAATAAACCCAAATTTATATAAGATTATGCAGATCGATACCAGCATACCTAATGAAAGCCTATTGCCGGGGCGATCGGGCGGTAGCGGACCGAATTTAATCGAAGAAGTGTGGAGGCTGTACGATCGCGCGCTAGCAGCCACCAGCAACGGGATCGCGATCGCAGACGCCACGCAACCAGATTTTCCTGTAGTTTACTGCAACCCAGCCTTTGAGAAAATTACCGGGTACGATCGCAGCGAAATCATCGGGCGCAACTGCCGCTTCCTGCAAGGTCCGGATACCGATCGCGCGGCCCTCGATTGCATCCGCGTCGCCCTCAAAGAACAGCATGACTGCAAAGTAGTGCTGAAAAATTACCGCAAAGACGGCACTCCCTTCTGGAACGAATTCACCATCTCTCCGGTTCGCGACAGCAGCGGTTGCGTCACCCACTTCATCGGCGTCCAAGCCGACATCACCGATCGCAAACAGGCAGAAGAAGCACTGCAACAAGCCGAAACTAAATACCGCAGCATTTTTGAAAACGCTACCGAAGGCATCTTTCAAACCTCTCCAAACGGGCGCTATCTCAGCGCCAACCCGGCCCTCGCCCGCATTTACGGCTACGACTCCCCAGAAGAACTAATCGCCAAATGTTCGGCAAAAAAACTGTATGCCGATCGCACCCGCAGGAGGGAATTCAGCACCGAAATCCACAAAACAGGCTGCATCAAAGGGTTTGAGTCCTGCGTTTACCGCAAAGACGGCAGCACTACCTGGATCTCGGAAAACGTTCGCGAAGTCCGCAGCCAAGGCGGCGAACTTCTCTACTACGAAGGAACCGTTACCGAAATCGCCGATCGCAAGCGCGCTGAAGCAGCTTTGCGCGATCGAGAATATTGGTTGAAAACCGCGATCGATGCCATGCCCGATGCGATCGTCCTTAGAGACAGCGAAGGGCGGTGGTCGATCGCTAACGACTGCGCCCTCAAACTTTTAGGCTGGGAAACCGCCGACTATCGGGGCAAAACCACTGCCGAACTCGCCGCAGATGCAGATCCGAGAGTGAGAGAAATCCTTCTAGGATGGCAAGACACAGACGATATCGCCTGGGAAACAGGCGCGATCTCTTCCAGCAGCCAAACTGTCCCCCTCCCCACAGGTGGCAGCAATTGGTTTGAAGTTCGGAAAGTACCGCTGTTCAACCCCGACGGATCGCGCAAAGGCATGGTATTGGCGGGGCGCGACATTACCCAAGAAGTAGCAGCAGAAGCAGCTTTGCGGGACAGCGAACAGCGGTTTCGGGCAATTTTTGAACGCGCCGCGATCGGCATGGCTGTCGCTACCCTCGAAGGTACTGCGCTTGCCGCGAATCCAGCATTTGCGGAAATGTTGGGGCGATCGGAATCCGAACTGCGCGGGGCGGGACTCGACAGTTGCACCCATCCGGAAGACGCAGGAATCGATCGCAAATTGCGCCTGCAGTTGGCATCCGGATCGCAGTCTGCCTACCAAATTGAGAAACGCTACCTCCGCAAAGACGGCAGCGTCAGGTGGGGACGCCTCAGCGCCTGGGCCATCAGCAGCAGTCAGGGAACGCCGCAGTTGATTTTAGAAATGGTTGAGGACATTACCGATCGCAAGCTTGCTGAATCAGCTTTACTGCAAAATGAGGCGAAGTGGCGATCGCTGATTCTCAACAGTTCCGACATCATTACCATTTTGGATGCCAGCGGTCGCATTGTTTACGAAAGTCCTTCTCTAGAGACGGTTTTGGGCTACGAACCCGAGGAACTGACGGGGCACATGGTTCTCGATTACTTCCACGACGACGATCGACCCTCGATCGTGGCCAGTTATGAGAAACTGCTGGCAAATCCCGCAGATCCGATCGCCCTAGAAGGCCGATTCCGCCGCGCTGACGGTATGTGGTGTTTCCTGGAAGCTGTCGGCATCAATTTGCTAGCAGATCCTGCCGTTAATGGCATTGTGGTCAACTCCCGCGACATGACGGCGCGCAAGCAAGCAGAGTATCGCCTCAGCCGGATTAACGAATGCTTTTTGGGCTTCAGCAGCAAGGCTGCTGATAACATCCAGCGCCTGACAGCCTTAACTGGAGAACTGTTAGGAGGCACTTTTGCTGCCTACAACCGCCTGGAAGGCGAAATGCTGCGGGCGATCGCGACTTGGCAAGCGCCGCCGGATTACCCGGAGGTCGATCGCGCCGGGGGACGCCTCTGTTACAGTGCGATCGAACAAAAAAGTGCTGCGCCTGTTGTCATCGGCGACTTGCAGAACACTCCT
>JBOFTL010000123.1:0-6574 GCA_051652045.1 Microcoleus sp.
GTTGAGGATTCAGGGTCGATCGCGGTCAATTTTCCATCAATCTTTCGATCGTTATCAATTGTTAATTGTCACTTGTCAATTTTCCATCAATCTCTCGAACGTTATCAATTGTTAATTGACAATTGTTAACTGTCAATTGTCAATTGTCAACGGTCAATTGTCAACTGTCAGATCGCAATTTTCCAGTTGTTAATTCCCTTTCAAAAGCCGCCCGGACTCTTTGCCACTCGGCTTCAGCTTGCAACAGTCGATCGCGCGCTTGACCTACATCAAAAACCTGTTTTCCCCCAGATTCTGTTGCAGTGCGTCCCAGATGTTCCAAATCCTTGCAAATTTCCGAAAAACACATCGCCCCTAAATTAGCGCTACTTGACTTCAGCGTATGAGAAGCCAACTTCAAACTATCAGCATCCCCCAACGAAATTGCCTCATTCATCGTTTCCAAATGCTGCGGCGCATCCGACAAATATATCTCGATTAAGTCACCCAAAAAATTCGGATCGTCATCATCATCAAGTTCGCGGAGACTGTGCAAAATTTGAAAATCGATCGGGGAATCTTCTGGCGATTCTGCACCTAAAGATTCAGGCGCGATCGTACTGTCAGATTTAGCAGCAATACCCGGATTTTGCGGTTCGGAAACAGCCGCCGATTCATCATTTCGATCGAGAGATTTGCACTTGCTCAAAGCAGCAGCCAGCTCTTCCCGGCGGACGGGTTTAGTGATATAATCATCCATCCCGGCAGCCAAACATTTTTCCCGATCGCCCTGCATTGCATTAGCAGTCATCGCAATAATTCTGGGCTTTTTGTCGGCGGGAAAATCCTCACAAATGCGCCGTGTCGCTTCCAATCCGTCCATCTCCGGCATCTGCACGTCCATCAGCACGACATCGTAAGATTGCCGCTGCAAAGCCTCCAAAACTTCCAATCCATTAGCCGCAATATCAGCCCGAAATCCGATCCTGTCGAGCAAGTGCGTAGCTACTTTTTGATTCACAACATTATCTTCTGCTAGCAAAATCCGAATCTGAGTAGAATTAGCTGTCGCGCGATCGCGCTGTTGCTCTTCAGACTGCTTCAAACTAGCAGCATTCCGCTGCACGAGAGAGTGTTGCTGAGAACGTTCAAAATACTTCAATTCCGAAGTCAAAGTCGCCACATTTGAAGTTTCTCCCTTACTGCTTCTAGCAGCAACATACCCGAAAGCTTGCAGCAAAACATTGTAAAACTGCGACTGTTTCAAAGGCTTAGTTAAGAAAGCAGCAAAATTCATGCCAGTAGTTTCCAGCCTTTTCCAAACTTCGGCTTTACCCAAATAGGTAAACAGTACCAAAGGTAGCGGCTTAGCAGAGCGATCGTCCTTAGCTGTTACTCGATTTTCATCTAACCGTTCGCCCCCCGCAGGCAAATTTACTCGCTCGATCTTCCGAATTTCTGCCGCCAGTGATACTCCATCCATATCTGGCAGATTCATTGCCAAAATTGCCAAATCGAAATCCGAATTTTGCCGCACTATTTTCAAAGCTTCAGCAGCACAAGTTACAGCCACCGGAATCATCCCCCAAGATTGAGCTTGAGCGATCAAAACTTGACGGTTAACCGCATGATTTTCTACAATTAACAAACGCTTACCCGCTGCAAACTCCGGAATTTTTTCTTCAGCAATCCCCTCAATAGCATCAGCAATTGCCGTGAAATAAAAAATCGATCCCGATCGAGATAACGTCGGTTCGGTAAATCCAGCAGGTGGCTGTCCCGCCGTACTTTTTCTAATCTGGGGCGGGGCTGTTTTAGAATTGCTAATTTTTTGTGAAACCTGACTGAAAACCCACATTTTGCCGCCCATCATATCGCTCAAACGCTGGCTGATTGCGAGTCCCAAACCGGTACCGCCGTACTGGCGCGTCGTCGAAGCATCCACCTGAGAAAAAGCTTTAAACAGCCGATCCATCCTGTCTGGAGGAATGCCAATCCCGGTATCTTTCACAGCAAATTGAATCTCGTACTTGTTGGTAGCAGTTAACTGTTCTTCATTAACTAACGGTTCTGCTTTGTCCCGAACATTTTCTGCTGGGGTCGAACTTCCAGCAGCATCTTGAATTTGCTGCGCCGTACAGAATACAATGATTTCTCCAGATTCGGTAAATTTCACGGCATTTCCCAGTAAATTTACCAAAATTTGGCGCAACCTCGTCACATCTCCCAGAATATTTTTGGGAACTGAAGGGTCAATAAAGTAAGCCAATTCTAAACCTTTTTCTGAAGCTCGCGGAGCCAGCAATTCGAGAGATTCTTCAATGCAGTTTTGCAGCTCGAACGGATGGCGTTCCAAATCCATTTTACCGGATTCAATCTTAGAAAAGTCGAGAATATCATTAATAATAGTTAGCAAAGCATCGCCACTCGTGCGAATTGTCTCGACAAAATCTCGCTGTTCGGGAGTTAAATCCATATCCAGCAGCAAACCGGTCATGCCGATTACCGCATTCATTGGAGTGCGAATTTCGTGACTCATCGTCGCTAAAAAATCGCTTTTCGCCCTGTTAGCAACTTCCGCTGCTTGTCGGGCTTGTTCTAAGGCTTCATTTTGCTCGGCTAATTGTTGCTGTCTCTGAACTTCGGTTTCTAAAAGTTTAGCTTGAGCTAATGTAATGCCGACTTGAGCGGCAACATCTTCCAACAATTCAACTTCATCCGGCGTCCACTGGCGAGTAGCATCGCACTGGTGCAAAGTAATAATTCCATTCGGTTCTCCCTGATAAGAAGTGCGCACCGCCAGCATAGATTTCAATCCGATGCGGCGGCACATCGGTACGGAAGATTCTAGCAAAGGATCGGCAAAAACATCGGGAGATACTAGGGCTGTATCTTCAGCGAGCAGCTTTTCTGTATAGGGGTTGTAAGTAACAGAAAGTTCTAAATCTAAAGCCGATTCGTAGTTGGGTTGCAAGTATTCGGCGACGCAGGGAAGGTGGGGATAAGGTTCGGCAACATAGGTGTGAATCGTACAGCGGTTGACGCAAAATACGCGACCGATTTGAGTGGCGGTAGTCTGAAAAATTTCTTGAGTATCTAAGGTCGATCGAACTTTTTGAGTGATTTGTTTGAGGAGTAATACGCGCTGGTACTGGCGCTGCAAAGTTCCCTCTCTTTCTTCGCGGGCAATTTCCGCACCGATGTAATTGCCCATCAATTTTAAAATTTCTAAATTCAGCGATTTTACAGGAGGTTTAGCGCTGCGAGAAGCAAAACTTAAAGTGCCAAAAACTCGTCCTTGCACCATGACTCGCGTGCCGATAAATGATTCCCAGCGACGCACGGTGTAGGCGGGGTGGTTGCGCCATTGAGTAGTACCGGCAGATTCAATAGAAATAGGTGCGGAAGATCGCAAAACTTCTCTCTCAAAAGTCCTGCTTAAAGCAAAACCATCTCCTTTAGTAAATCCGAAGGGAAAATCTTCCGGCCAATAAGCTGCGATTACTTCATAACGATCGCCCAAAACTCTGCCTAACAGCCCGATATCCATGCCAAACTGACTGCAACCTAATGCTAGCAGTCTTGCAGTCCGGTCTTCAAAAGAGCCGTCAAAGCCTACCATTACTTCGTAGAGCGATCGAATTGCCCTTTCACTTTCGCGCAATTCCTCAACTCCTTCACTGCGGTAGCTAACATCGTGCAATGTTCCTAAAATACCCGTTCTTTCTCCGTCAGAATTCAGTCTGGCTTGGGCAAATATTTCAATGGGAATAAACTTGGGAGGCTGATTCTTCTTTTCCATTTCTGGTCCCGCAGATTTTTGCATGAAACGAACTTCCAGACGGCAAGTTTCTAACTTTCCCGACATGATAGATTCCACTAAGTTCGCGCACTGCTGCCGTTCCTGTGGGTGCACCCATTCTAAAAAATTTGTTTGCAAGCATTCAGCTACAGAAAAACCCGTAATTTCCGTCCAAGCGCGGTTGAGAAATGTCCAAACTCCCACCGCGTTCATTTGGAAAATAACTGTTGCTTTTAGAGCGTCAAATAATTGCGATTGCTCGGATTTGCGATCGCGGAGTTTGGCTTCTAACTGCTTGTTTTGAGTGATATCTGTGTGAGTTCCTACGATCCGCAGCGGTTTGCCTGCTGGGTTGCGCAAAACTTGACCGCGGTTGAGCACCCAGACAGTGCTGCCGTCTTTGCCCAGCATCCGGTATTCGGCAGCAAAATCTGCTGTTTTTTGCGCTAAGTGAGCTTCTAAAGCTGCTTTTACCGAGTCAAGATCTTCTCGGTGGATGCGGCTCCACCATTCGGCTCTGCGGTTGGAAATTTCGGTTTCTTTGTAACCGATAATTTCTTTCCACCTCAAAGAATAAAAAACCTCATCTGTTTCGAGATTCCAATCCCAAATCCCCTGATTGTTGACTTGAATGGCGAGATTTGCTAAGTCATAAGTGTCGGTTGAAAGTTCGCTAATTTGTCGGTTGTTGGCAGCAGTTTGCTGGATTTCTGCTGAGAGTTGTTTGTATTGGGCGCTGGTAGATTCTAACTGTCGCTGCAAAGAAATTAAGCCAGAATGCAGGGATTTAGAATGCAGCGCTTGCAGGAGGATAGTTTTCGGATGGACTAGACCGATCGGCTGATGGTTTTCATTAATTAACAATAAAGGTAATTGGCAGTAGGTTTTTTGCAGCAGGGCGATCGCTGTTTCTAAGGTAGCTTGCGATCGCACGATCGCCGGCGAATTGCTGCAAATTGCCCCGGCTTTGGTTTTGTTTGAGTCGAGCGACATCGCCTGCAATTGCACGATGTCGCGGGAACTGACTATCCCGATTAGTTTGTGGGAATTGCGATCGGTAAACCTAGAATTGCTACCGCCAGCGGCATTTGGTTCTACTGTTTCGGTAATTAATACGTGGCTAACATTGTGTTTGAACATCAGTTGCGCCACATAGCGAACTGAAGCAGTAGCCGGAGCGTGAATAATCCGGGAGCCTGCAATTTGAGGTATTTGATAAAGTTTGATTAAATTAGTTGGCAGTTCTAATTTCGGATGCACGGTCGGTGGGGGCGGGGCAAATTTTGCTTTGGGTGCTGCCGCAGGTTTTTTAACAGTTTGCTGGCTGGATTCTCCAGATTCTTGGATTAGTTGCAGCAAACTTTGAGAGCTAATAATACCGATCAGTTCGCCAACGTCGCTGACAATTGGAAAGTGACCGATTTGATGTTTTTCCAGCAGCACGCCCAAGGCAAAAATGTCAGGAATTTGCGATTCTCTGACTACAGTCACGGATCTGATCATGATTTGTTCGATCGCGAATCCGCTTAAAGCAGCCCCGATCGAATTTAGCTGTACGATGTCCCTTTCTGTAAAAATGCCCAATACTGTCCCTCGGGGCAAATCGGAGATGCGATGCCCGTTGAGACTGTGACCGTTGGATTCTGGATGCACCGGATGGGGTACGCCGTAGTAAAAACCAGACTGTTCCCAAGCTTTGACTGAAGTCCCGTTTTCCGGGGTGCCGAGGGGAAAATTACCTGACTCTTCAATTACGAGCACGTAACTTGAACCCCTACGGCTCATCAGCTCGATCGCCTCTTCTATGGGCGTTTGAGGCGCTACGGTAAGGGGATTGCGGTTAATTACCTGACTGAGGGAGGGAATAAACATCAGGGGGCCTGAATTTAATATTTGTGGGAACACCCAATCGCGGGTAGGTAGAGAGGCCTTGCCCGTGAAATTAGTTCCCAAGCACGTTTAAACTATGTGGACGATCGCGCGCAGCCATACTTACCACATCTTGGCATTCAAAGTTAATTCTGCACCGCTTTTTGACCCAAAAGCAGGCGATCGAGACGATCTTCCTAACTGCACCCTGACTGAGGATCGGAATTCTTGCCCTTGACGGAGTTCGATCGGATTCTGTTGCGGGCAAGATATCCGTGCTACCAATCTATCAGAAGCAGTGGCAGCCGGCTTGCCGTCGCTTTACCGATCGGTAAGTATTTCTACCGTGCAATTAGGAGGAACAGATCGGAGGAACAGAGGCAAATGAGACAGGGAGAGGGGGGTAGTTGGGCAGAGAAAGAAATAATTTCGACAATAGGTAACTTTAGATTATAGCAACTTGATGCGTCACAATTCCCAGGTTTCAAAAACTGTTATTTTCAATTCCTGAACTTAAACTCGATCGCCACAGCACTATTTCCGGCTACTGTAAATGTCATTTTACCTGCGTTGAGATTTAAACTGCCGGTCGATCGATCCATTGCCTTAGCACTAAACTCCCGCACCGTACCTTTACCTGCTGTTATCAAAGCCGAAATATCGGCGTTAACGGTGTAAGATTGCGGCTGGCTGTTGGCAACTAACAAGTAGATGCTGTTGCCGGGATCGAGAGTCGCAACAGCAGTTAAATTAGCGCTATTAGTAACGGGAAAAAAAGTCGATCTACCGCCCTGCAAAACTCGAATTCCCATCCGCAAAGCATAGTACCCGGCACGCCGTTCGCCGACCGGACCCAACAAACCTTCACTCAGTCCCGGTCCGCCCCAATCGTACAAACAAAATACGTGACTGCCGTAAATATAA
>JBOFTL010000124.1:0-18650 GCA_051652045.1 Microcoleus sp.
TCAATGCAGTAATTCCTCTAATTTTTGCTGGTTCCACAAATACTGATACAGCCCTGATTGCCCTACTAATTCTGCGTGGGTTCCTACCTGGACGATCGCTCCTTTATCCATGACAAAAATGCGATCGGCCGTCGCAGCCGCTGACATTTGATGCGAGATAAAGATTACTGTTTTGCGATCGGTTCCGGTTGCCAAATTTTGCAAAATATCGGTAGCTGTCTGATTGTCCACGCTGGAAAGAGCGTCGTCTAAAATTAATACTGGAGCATCAACTAACAACGCCCTAGCTAATGCAGTCCGCTGTCGCTGTCCGCCGGATAAAGTAATGCCGCGCTCGCCGACAACTGTTTTGTATTGTTGCGGAAAATTCAAGATTTCGGCATGAATTTGCGCTTGTTTTGCTGCTGCTTCAATTTCCGGCTGTTCGGCGGCAGGATTGCCGTAACGGATGTTATTTTTAATTGTAGTTCCGAATAGAAAACTTTCTTGCGGAACGTAGGCGATCGCCCCGCGCAATTCCTTCAATCGCACTTCTGTAATATCCAGATCGTCTACAAATAACTGACCTCGATCGATATCCAAAAGTCGCGGCAAGGCGTTGGCTAAAGTTGATTTTCCAGAGCCGATCGCGCCGACAACTGCAACAGTTTCTCCCGGTTTGATGGTAAAATTAACATCTTTCAGAGCGGGAGTTTTAGCACCGGGATAAGTATAATTTAAATGGCGGGCTGCAATTTTTCCTTTGACTGGATTTGGCAGTTCAAGCACGCTGACAGCATCCTTAATTTTCGGTTCCACAGTCAGAATAGATTCGATGCGATCGACGCTAACTTCACCCCGCTGGTAAGCAGTAATTGTAAAGCCTAACAGTGCGGTTGGAAACACTAAACGTTCTACATAAATCAGTAATGCTACAAAGTCTCCAACGCTAATTTCTCCCTTCGCAATTGCTCCCGCACCTGTTGACAGCAGCACTAATAAACTCACGCTTGCCAAACCGCCCAGCAGCGGAAAAATAAAGTTTCGCGTTTTAGCTAATTCCAAATTTGCTGACAGTAACTGTTCGTTAGCATTGTAAAAAGCGCGACGTTCGTTTTCTTCTTGAGCGTAGATTTTAATTACCGAAATCCCGCTCATATCTTCCTGAATCAAATCGCTCATCGCCGACAATTCTTCTTGCACGACTAACTGCTGGATGCGCAATTTATCGCTAAATAACTGAACCAAAACTAGCATTAAAGGATAAACTGCGATCGCCAGCAAAGTCAGCCTGATATTAATCCCCAGCATGACCGGCAACGTCAAAACATAGGCAAAAGCTGTATTTGCCAAACTCAACACCGCAAACCCCACTAAGCGGCGAATATTGTCTAAATCGGAAGTAGCCCTGTTAATTAAATCCCCTACGGTATTCGCAGCAAAATAAGATGGTTCTAAGGTTAGTAAATGATTGAAAATTTGCTGTTTGAGATCGAACTCAACTTGACGCCCTACTCCAAACAACAAAATCCGCGAAGCCATCCGAATTGCCCACATTACTGAAGCGAGTACCAGAATCAGTAATATGTAATTCCAAATTCGATCGAAATTAATTGTAATTTGCAAAGCATCAACTGCATTGCGAATCAGCAGCGGAATGTAAACTCCCACAGCATTAACAATTAGCAGCGAAAAAACACCCCAAAATGCGTGTTGCCAGTGCGGGCTCATGTAAGAACCCAGTTTTTGCAGTCGAGAATAACGAGCCATGTGTTAAGAAGAAGGAAGAAGGAAGACAGAAGGAAGAAGGAAGAAGGAAGAAGGAAGAAGACAGAAGGAAGAAGACGGAAGGAAGGAGAAGAATGTTTATAGGGTAAGCATTTTTGTAATTTGTAGCTGAACTGTATTAAGACTGAGGCAAGCGCGACCGATCGCTCTTCTGTCAAGATAGCTAAATTGTATTATAATCTATAGCGTTCCTTCTGTAAGCAGGTAAGTCGCGATCGCTTACCAATTACCGATTACCAATTACCGATTACCAATTACGGAGTATTTAATCATGGCTTACAGCTATAGCCTTTCTGATGATAGATGAGGTATAGAAAAATGCTTTTCAATCCCAACCTTCAGAGAATCAGGCATACCTCATCAGGCGCGATAACCGCTAGCTCGATTATTAACGATCGTTAATAATCGATCGATTGTCAACTATCTTTACTCAATAAACTCATACATTTTCTGCACCCAATTCTCCCGCATTCCGTCCCATTCTTCTATCACTGCTTCCCAAGTAATATTGCTTTCAAGCTCCAACAACAGACTGGATATTTCTTCAACACTCGATGCTGCTTCACATTCTTCAATCCAAGCATCCCGGCGATTTTTCCACTGATTTTGGACTGCTTCCCAGTGCAAATTTGCTTCAAATTCAACTAATAAACCAGCTAGATCCGATTCGCTAGCTGCTGATGTCACATCGCTTACCCAACCGTCGCGGCGTTCTTTCCAGTCTTCCGTGACTGATTCCCAAGTAACATTGCTTTCAAACTCTAACAGTAGTTGATTGAGTTCTACCATATTAAACTGTGTTTGATTTGTGGTTGGCAATCCGATTATACTGTTTTTGTAAATTTACCGCATTAACTATTTTTAAGATGACGGTCGTTTCAATGTATGATAGACAAGCCAAAATCAACCGAACCGGATTTATACCGATCGAGTTGTCAGTAATTTTGCTGAAACAGTAGTGAATTGAATGATGCCCGATCGACTTTCTTTAGATACACTAAATATTCCCCGTGATTGGAGGCGCGGTGAAGGAGATTGGACGGGAATAGCGGCAGCTATTGCTAGTGGGGAAACTGTAGAAGTAATTCAAGAAATCGGTTCTACTTTGTGGCAGAAAAGTTTGCCCGCCGGACACTGTTTGTATTTTCAGCAAGCAGATAACAGGCAAAATTTGGAAACTATTAAAGGAAGAATTTGGATTAGTTTTACCCACAGAAGATTTGCACCGGATTCCGCTTTGTTAAAAGTGCAGTGGCATCCGAGAGTGTTGTGGGTGGGGATAGGATGCCAAAGGGGAACCTCAGCGGAATTAATCGGGAATGCCGTGCAACAGGTATGTCGCACTTATCATTTAGCAGAAAGTGCGATCGCGGGTATTGCGACAATAAATACTAAGGCTAATGAAGCTGGAATTATCGAGCTTTGTCGGGGAAAAAACTGGTTTTTAAAAACCTTTGATGCTGGCATTTTAAGTTCAACAGAAGTTCCCAATCCGGCTAATTTTGCAGTGCAAGCAGTCGGAACGCCAAGCGTTGCAGAAGCGGCGGCAATTTGTGCAGTTAGAGAAGAATTATCGCGCCAAGCGAGTTCGATCGCATTTATTTGTAATTTACAACATCCTCTCTTAGTTCCCAAAAAAATATTTCGATCGCCCGAAACACCAGCCTCTGTAACAATAGCGGTTGCTGTTAGCGCGATCGAATATTTGGGATAATATTTTACTGAGCAGAAGAGCTATCTAAATTCACAAAACGGCCGATAAAACCCGAAACAAAAGATAAGACGATCGAACCGAATAAAGCAGGCCAAAAACCGTTAACTCCAAAACCGATACTGAAAGCCCCAGCCAACCACGAAGCTAAAGAAAGCGAAATTGCATTCACCACAAACAAAAACAAACCTAAAGTCAGAATGCTCAAAGGTAGTGTCAGCAATGTAATAATCGGCCTGACAACCGCATTCACAAATCCGATAACTACGGCAGCCAGCATCGCGGCTGGAAAGCTATCCACTGTAATTCCTGGTACAATGTTAGCGGTAACAACTAGCGAAACCGCAGCCACTACCCAAGTTAAGAAGAAACTCAGCATATCGTTTTTTTCCATCTCCATCACTATTAACTGAGATTGTATAACCGAGATTGTAACTGTTCGATCGAGCGACCCGAGTTCGGGATACACTACCAAATACCCACCTTGCAAGGAGATCCAGTTTATGAAATTCAGACAACTAGCTGCATTCCTATTGGCACTAACTATCTTAATCTTCTCACAACCCGCGCGGGCCCAATCTAAATATTATCCCCCTCCCCTGTCCTTTAGTAACGCAGAACTCACAAGGCGCGATTTTTCCGGTCAAGTGCTGCGGGCTGCGGAATTTTCTAATGCTAATATGGATTTAACTAATTTTGCTAATGCCGATTTGCGGGGAGCAATTATGAGCGCTTCGGTGATGACTCAGGCGAATTTGCACGGCGCTAATTTAACTAATGCAATGGTGGATCAAGTTAAGTTTACTGGTGCCGATTTGAGCGATGCAATTTTGGCAGAAACGATTTTGCTGCGATCGACTTTTGATAAAGTTAACATTACTGGTGCTGATTTTACCGATGCAATTATGGACGGGGCGCAGCTTAAAGAATTGTGCCAAAAAGCTAGTGGAATTAATTCGCAAACTGGTGTGGCGACTCGCGATTCTTTAGGATGTCGCTAATAAAGCTTTTTGTTCTGATACAATACTATTTTGTTTCCATCCAATTTTGCCCCGCGTGAATGTCAACTACCAGCGGTACGCTAAGAGGTAAAGCATTTTCCATCGCATCTTTGATTTTCGGCTGCAATTCTTCCCATTCATCGGGAGGAACTTCAAAGATTAATTCATCGTGAACTTGCAGCAACAATCGCGCTTGATAATTTTGCAAAATTTTCTGTACCTCAATCATCGCCAGTTTAATAATATCAGCACTGGAGCCTTGAATGGGAGCGTTAGCTGCCGCCCGCAAAGATTGGGCGTCATTTTTAGTTAAGGATTTGAGTTCGTCCGATCGAACTTCTTCCGGTTTTTGACCTTTTAATTTCTTGAGTCGATCGCTCTCAAAATTTAAATAGCGACGGCGACCGAGAATTGTGCTAACATAGCCGAGGGCGATCGCCTCTTTTTTGACTCGCTCCAAATATTCAAAAACCTTACTGTAACGCTGGTTGAATCGTTCGATAAATTCTTTACCATCTTTAGAAGTTTTGCCGAGCGATCGACCGAATTTAATCGCCCCCATACCGTAAATTACCCCAAAATTAATCGTTTTGCCAAACCGCCTTTCATCCGGCGTTACATCTTGCTTTTCAAACAACAGTTGCGCCGTTACGGTATGCACGTCTCGGTTATTTTGGTAAGCTTCAATCAACACCGGTTCTTGACTCAAATGAGCCAAAATTCGCAGTTCGATTTGAGAATAGTCAGCCGACACTAACAGCCAACCCGATTCCGGTAAAAAAGCCTTGCGAATTTGTCGCGAAAACTCGGTGCGGATCGGAATATTTTGTAAATTTGGATTGGATGAAGACAGTCGGCCCGTACCTGTAGCAGCTTGGTTAAAATCTGTATGCACTCGCCCGGTATCCGCCCGCACTAACTGCGGCAAAGCATCGACATAAGTTGATTTCAATTTAGCTAAAGTTCGGTGTTCCAAGAGATAATCTACGATTGGATGATCTCCTTGCAATTTATCTAAAACAGCGGCATCGGTAGAATATCCTGTTTTAGTTTTGCGGGACTTTTTCTCAAACTGTTCGGGAATTTTTTCTAACAAGATTTCGCTGAGTTGTTTGGGCGAACCTAGATTAAACTTTTTGCCAGCAGCTTCATAGGCATTTGCTTCAATTTCTGCCAAAGTCTTTTCTAGCTGTTGCGACAATTCTTGCAAGTAAGCCGAATCAATGCGAATTCCCGTGTATTCCATTTCAGCTAAAACAGGTTCTAAAGGCTGTTCTACTTCCAGCAGCAATTTATACAAGGATTTATCGGTAAAATTAGCTTCATCAGCTTCATCTAATTCTGCTCTAAGTTTCCCTACCAACTGAAATGTAGTGTAAACATCCATGCCGCAGTAATCTGCTACTGCTGGAATGCTGATGTCAGCAATTGTTTTGTTTTTCGGTACTAATTCACTGTAAGATTTGGCAACAATATTTAAGTATTTTCTTGACAGTTCGCTGAGACTGTGATTGGTTTCTGGATTGAGTACGTAACTGGCTAACATCGTGTCGAAAACCACGCCTGTAAGTTCAACCCCTTGACAGCGAAGTATCAGTCGATCGAACTTAGCATTTTGCAGGGCTTTGGGATAATTCTCGCTTGACAAAATCGGACGCAACGCATCTAAAACTGCAACTTTATCTAAGTTTTTCCCAGTTTTATGTCCGGTAGGAATATAAGCAACATCTCCTTCTCCGATTCCCCAACAGCAGCCAATTCCTACTAATTCAGCGTCTCGCGGTTCTAATGCAGTAGTTTCGGTATCCCAAGCCACGGGCGAGTTTTTGTCAGTGAAAGTTTGCAGCAGTTGAACTAATTCGTTTAACTTGTCTGTTGTGTCAATTATTCGGGGTTCGATCGGCGATTTATTTTGTTTTTGATACGCTAGGGTGTCATCATAACTCCAAAACCCATCATCTCCTTCAGTCGCATCATAAGTTGCAGTCGCAACTTCGATCGAATTATTGGCGTTACTTAGTGCTTCGGAACTTGTAACTTCTCCTGCTGATTCTCCTGCTTGCTCTTCTGTTCTCCCTTCTTCCTTCTTCCCTCTTCCTTCTTCCTTCTTTTCCCCACCGAAACGCTGTTGAATTTGCTGGACTTTCTTTAAAAATGTTTTAAACTCCAACTTTTCCAGCATCGGAATCAATTCAGCTTCATCAAAACCGCGCAGCCGACAATTTTCTAACTCCACATCCAAAGGAACTTCTCGAACGATCGTCGCCATCCGCTGAGAATGATAAGCAGCTTCTTTCCCTTCTTCCAGTTTTTTCTTAGTTGCGCCTTTAATCTCATCCAAAGCAGCATAGATTCCGTCGAGAGAATGATAGGCCTCCAAAAGTTGCAGCGCAGTTTTATCGCCGATACCTTTAACACCGGGAATGTTATCAGATTTGTCGCCGCACAAAGCTTTGTAATCTATTACTTGACCGGGCAAAATACCGAGTTTAGCTTTCACCTCTTCCGGCCCGTATTCCTGAGATTTACCTTTGCCCGATCGCCTTAATTCATCGGTACTTAAATATAAGATACTGATATTTTTCGCAGTATCTACTAATTGAAACAAATCTCGATCGCCCGTCAAAATCTTAACGCGATAACCCTCTGCGCTAGCTTGACTTGCCAAAGTTCCCAAAACATCATCTGCCTCAAAACCCGCCGCAGTAATTGCAGGTAAATTAAAATAAGTTAGGAGTTCTTGTAGGTTAGCGATATCGGGGATAAAATCTTCGGGAGTTTCCGCACGTCCCGCCTTGTAAGTGTCATCAGCTTCGTGGCGGAAAGTAGGTGTAGCGAGATCGAATGCGATCGCCATATACTGGGGTTCGTGGGCCGCCATTACCTCCAGCAGCGACTTGAGAAAGCCAAAACAGACGCTGGTAGGAATGCCCGTCGTAGTGCGCAACCCCCCATCGCGACTTTTGGCAAAGGCAAAGTAGGAACGAAAGGCCAGAGAGTGACCGTCAACTAAAATGAAGGTGGGAGCTTGATTTTCTGACACTTGCTTTTCCCGAAGATACAGATCTATCGAATGTATTGTTCTATTATATCGCTTTATCGAGTTCGATCGAATCTATCTCAAGATAGTTAAAAAAGTTGACAATTGGTAATTGGTAATTGGTAATTAGTAATTGGTAATTGGTAATTATCACCTAAAAATCCCTCTTCTTCCTTCTTCCCTTTTCCTTCTTCCTTCTTCCCTCTTCCTTCTTCCTTCTTCCTTCTTCCTTCTTCCTTCTTCCTTCTTCCTTCAAGATAATGGGTGACATCGATCGATATTACGAAATCCTCGAAATAGAGTTTGGTTCTTCCTTAGAAGAAGTCAAAGAGGCTTACAAAGATTTGGCATTTATCTGGCATCCCGATCGCTATGCCAATAATGAGCGCTTGCAGCAAAAAGCCGCACATAAATTAACAGAAATTAACGACGCTTACCAACACTTGCTGTTTTTTCTGAGTCAAGCGGAATTTGTGCCGATCGAACCGGAATTGCCACCGCCGCCACCAGCACCCACCCGCGAAATTCTCAACAAAAAAGCCTTGAGACATCCAGCAACCAAGACGAATGTCAAAAAAGGTCAAAACCGCTCAAAAGCTACCTCAAAACGCCACAAAGAATTTAACAAGCCAAAAAAATCAAAAGCTGCATCGCACAGAAAACAAACATTTCGATCGTCAAATTTTCGATCGAACGCATCGCATCTCAAACAATCGGGCGAGTCTGGGGAAAATGCCCCAACAAATCAAAATTATGCCAACCCGAAACCGAAAAGCAAGAAACGATTGCAAAGGTACAACCTCGGCGGGTGGCGCAAGCAACGCCGCAATTTCAATACTCCCAATTATTCCTATTCGATCGTACCTTGGAGCCCGCTGGCGATCGCAGTCGCGAGTTACGCCGTGACGGGTTGGATGCTGGAATTATTTGATGCGCCGCTGTGGATGTGGGTTTTAATCAGCAGCGCCGATGCGCTGTGGGCGGCGATTTTGGTAGCAGAGGGCTGGGCGGCACCTAGAGTTTGGCTGATGGCTTTAATGCTGGCGGGGGCGGTAGGGGGCGCGATCGCGGGTTTTCAAGCGGGAGGAGTGGTGGCGGGGGTAGCGTGGGCTTTAGCTGGGGGCAGTTTGGGGGCGATCGCGAGTTTGGAAGCTGAGGCGGGGGCTGTAGTGGGATCGATCGCAGGGGCGTCAGTCTTTGCAGTAGTAGGATTGATGGCGGGCACGGGATCTGGAGATTTGGCGCAGGTGGTGATGGAGGCCGCGTGCGGGGCGATTGCGGGATTGACGTTAGGGTTGGGAGTCCAATTAGCCCTGAAGTCTCAGGTATCGGCGATATTTGGAGGTTTAGTAGGAATGGGAATCGGGGCGATCGTGGGGACATTTTCCGGTGCCGGTGTTGATGCGATCGCCCTAGCCTTTACTCTTGCGGGATCTAAGGCTGTGTGGGGGGCTTGGGCGGCGATCGGCATTATAGCGGGAGTTACGGCGAAGATTGTAGCAGGAGAAAGGGCGATCGGTTGCAGCAGCGGATTTTATACATTTGTACTTTTAACTGTTACTTCCGGTTTGGGATTGTGGCTGGGAAGTTGGCTGGCAGAAATCATTCGATTTTAGATTTTAGATTTTAGATTGGAAGATTGGAGATTGGAAGATTGGAGATTGAAGATTGAAGATTGTCAACTCTCAAGTCATACTTCCCCTAATCAGCCCTCAACTCTTAACTCTCAACTCTCAACTCTCAACTCTCAACTCTGCCTTCTGCCTTCTGCCTTCTGCCTTCTGCCTTCTGCCTTCTGCCTTCTGCCTTCTGCCTTCATTTATAACTGCCATCGTTTACCGCTTTTCAACAGTGCCGCAAAACTATCTTTTGGCAAAGCCTTGCTGAAAAAATTGCCTTGAATTTCATCGCACTCGCGATCGCGCAAAAAAGCAAGTTCCTTCTCATTTTGCACTCCCTCAGCAATTACCGTCATGTTCATACCGTGTGCCATTTGAATGATCGCCACAGTAATCGCTGCATTATGAATATCTTCGGCAATATTTCTGATGAAAATTTTGTCGATTTTCAGTACATCAAAAGGCAACCGCTTCGGATAACTCAAAGAAGAATATCCCGTCCCAAAATCGTCTATTGCAATCTTAATTCCCAATTCCCGCCACGCACTTAAAGTCTTAGCCACGGCTCGTTCATCTTTCAAGATCGAACTTTCCGTTACTTCCAATTCCAGATATTTAGGATCTAAACCACTTGTTGTTAGGATGTCGCTGACTCTTTCCGTGAGGTTTGCCCGATCGAACTGGCGGGCCGACAGGTTTACCGCGATCCGTACCGACGGCAAACCCTCTAATTGCCAAGCTTGATTTTGCCTGCAAACAGTCTCTAACACCCATTCACCCAGCGGCGCGATCAAGCCCATTTCTTCAGCCATCGGAATAAATTCGGCTGGGGAAACTCGCCCCCTCTCGGGATGGTTCCAGCGCAACAAAGCTTCAGCACCTGTAATTTTTCCAGTCTTTAGTTCGACTTTGGGCTGATAGTAAACTTCAAATTCTGACCGCGTTAAAGCATTGCGCAGGCAGGCTTCTTGACTGACTTTATTAATGGAACGAGTCGCAACCTTGTCGGTATGAAACTGATAGTTATTTCCTCCTTTTTCCTGAGCGTGATACATTGCTGTATAAGCATTTTTCAGCAATTCGTCTCCCTCCATTCCGTCGATGGGATACAAACAGATACCGATACTAGAAGTAACGTACACTTCTTTGCCTGCCGCGATCGTCGCTTGAGATAAAATATCTAAAATATTTTGGGCAATATTGGCAGCATCATATTTGTCTGCTACTGGTTCTAAAATTACAGCAAATTCTGCTGCTTCCAAACGAGCAACAAGAGCGATATTATCGATGCAGTCAGTCAAGCGCTGCGCCACGGTACAAATTACGAGATCGCCGATATCGTGGCCGAAGGTACTGTTAATTCGGTTGATTTTATCTAAACATAAAGTAATAACTGGAACGAGTGTGGGCAGTCCTTCATGCTTGTCCAATATCTGATTGAGTTGCTCTCGCAACAGCGAACGATTCGGCAGATTTGTCAGATCGTCGTATTGATGTCTGTGGAGAGCAACTTGAATTGTTGTGTGCAAATTTTTTTCTTCAAATGGCTTGACGATATAGCCGAAAGGTTTGGTAGCATTGACCCGCCGCAAAGTGTTTTCGTCTGCATAGGCTGTGAGATAAACTACTGGGATCTGACAGCGCGATCGAATTTGTTCTGCTGCGGTAATGCCGTCAATTTCTCCCTGCAAGTTAATATCCATCAGCACTAAATCTGGCTGCACTCGGGTAGCGGATTGAATTGCTTCTTCTCCCGAAGAAACAATTTCAGTTACTTGATAACCTAATGCTGTTAAACTATCAGCGATGTCTTCAGCAATAATGCTTTCATCTTCGACTATAAGTATTTTTTTATTTGACATAAATTTGGCTCCTCACACTGCTAATCGGTGGCGAAAATGTTATTTCAAAAGCTGTACCTTCAGTTTCCAAAAGGTGTATTTTACCCCGAATTTGTCTGACTAAAGATACCACTAAGCGCAAACCTAATGTTCGAGCATTTCGGTAGTCCAAGTCTTTGGGAAATCCAATCCCGTCATCGCTGACAATTAGCACACACGCCCTATCATCTTTAACACTAAAATCTATTTTGATGATTCCTTGCCTTTGTTCTACAAAAGCATATTTTAAAGAATTTGTCACCAGTTCATTGATAATTAACCCGCAGGGAACTGCAGTATCAATATTTAGAAAATAAGGTGCGATACAGTTTTGCAAAACGATTCCTTTTGCATCAATGTCATAGGCTTGAAATAAATTATGAGCGAGGTTTTGAATGTAGCCTGCAAAGTCAATTTTTGACAGATCCTCTGATTGATACAATTGTTCGTGAACCAGAGCCATTGACCTCACGCGGTTTTGGCTTTCTTTCAACATTTCAATAATCCGGCTGTCTTGAATGTAGCGGGACTGAAGTTTCAGCAAACTGGAAATAACTTGCAGGTTATTTTTAACGCGGTGGTGAATTTCCTTAAGCAACACTTCTTTTTCTGCGAGAGAGGCTTTGATTCGGTCTTCATCTCGCTTGCGATCGGTAATGTCGCGCACTACTGATTGAATCAATTTTTTGCCGCTAATTTCCACTGCATTTAACAGCACTTCTGCCGGAAATTCCGAATCATCGAGCCTTCTGTGTACCCAATCAAACCGACAGCTACCCGTTGCCATTGCTTCGGAAATCCTTTGTTTTAACAAGCTAGCAGAATCTTGTCCGTTAGGCTGAAATTGTGGCGAAAATTCGCCCGGATTCCTGCCATAAAACTGTTCTTTGTCGCTGCAACCAAACATTTGTAAAGTGGCAAGATTGCAGTCAAAAAATTCTCGATCGTCCTGTAACATTACAGCATCGCTCGTAGCTTCATAAAGGCTGCGAAATTTAGTTTCAGACTCTTGCAAAGAAGCGATTAATTGAGTTTTTTGAGATTCTGCTCGCTTGCGATCGGTAATATCTATGCCTACAGAAACCGCTGCCGCTCCCTGATGGTATTTCTGAGCTACTATTAAATAGTTGCGGGCGCTACCTTTAATTTCGATATCTACTTCTTGCCAAATTTGCTGAACGGGAGTGGCAAAAAACTGGCGGATTAGCTGTGCGAAAGTCGAACCCTTATCGAGAAAGTTAACTTTTTGACCGATAAAACTTTCGGGCGGTCTTTGAAATGAGGTTGCTAAGTGTTGGTTGACTCCGATATAACGCAAGTCGGAACTCACCCAAGAAATCAATCCCGGTACTGCATCTAAAACTGCCCAGAGTTGGTCTGTAGCCTGTTGCAGCGCATCTTCCGATCGCTTGCGATCGCTAATATCTACCGCCGTACCACTGGCACCTACAATAGCACCATTTTCCGCATAATTAACAATGCTGTTGACTCGCAGGTAGACGTGAGAACCGTCTTTTCGTAAATGCACTGTTTCGTAAGGACAATAGGGGGCAGTTTCCTGAGTTTTGGTTCGGGAAAATAACTGCTCAAATATAGCTATTTGTTTGGCTTGTTGTTCGGGAATTAAAAAATCGATGAAGTAACGCCCGATTATTTCTGGGGGTTCGTAGCCGTAAATGCGTTTTGCCGCAGCGTTGACAAATGTCAAGCGACCTTCAACATCTACAGACCAAATCAATTCTTGGGAGGTTTCAACCAGGTTGCGGTATTTTTTTTCGCTTTCAGAAAGCGCGGCGTTGAATGCTTCCGTGCGCTGTTCTAGCCTGCTTTCTAATTCTTGATTGGCAATTTTCAACTTGGCTTGGGCGCGAAACAACTCTGTATTGTCAGTACAAATACCAACTGCGCCAACAATTTCACCGTTTTCGCCCCGCAGCGGTGTTGCTTTAGTTTCCCAAATCAAATTATCATGTTGAGTTGCTTGATGAGTTGTCCAAGCTCGATCGCCCCCTGCCAATACCGCAGCGAGGTATTCTAAAATATCCGATCGATCGCTGTAAATGTCAGAAATCGACCTCCCGACAGCTTCAGCAGGTGCGATTCCCCAGTTTTCCCACCCTTTACCTTCAGCGAGAGTTAATTTACCATCTCGATCGATCGCCCACATCAACAGCGGGGCTTCACGAAGGGCTGCGTGCCAAGTGTCGCTGGCTTTTTTGAGGAGCCCGATTTCTTGTTTTTGCTGTTCGCGAGTCCTCTTTAATTCTGCTGTTAGCTTTGCGACTCTTGCTTGCAAGCTAGCAGGGGTGTCGCGCATTCTTGCAGGCTTGCGACAGCGATAGATGGAATGCTTGGAGTGTAGCATGGTGATTTGGGGACGAAGCCCGATCTATAGGTCAATTCGTGTTTGCAGCATAAACTTTTCCCGTAAAGTATTACAGTTCGCTGCGATACTCCTCTTTTTCAAATGCTATATCCTAAACCTAGCTTACCACTTTAAAGATTTGATGTTGTCGCAGGCATTATACCGTTATTTCACTGATTGTCAATGTTTTGGATGTTGGCGGTCGATCGGTATTTTTACGACTCGATCTGTAGTATTGCAAAGGGAAAAAAGTTGATATTGGGTAATGGGTAATTGGTAATGGGTAATTGGGAATGGGTAATTGGTAATCAGTAATTTTCCCAATCTGCCAATCTCCAAATCTAAAATCTAAAATCTAAAATCTAAAATCGAATAATCTTCCCCTCTCTCTCTTCTCTGCTTTCAAGTGATTCCCCAAACCTTAACTGTTTTGTCGGAACTGCCACTAAATAAAGTATCTCCATTGCGACTAAAAGTCAGGCAAGTAACGGGGTCTTGATGTCCGTTCAAGGTATGAATATTTGCGCCGCTAACTGCATTCCAAAATTTGATAGTACCGTCTGCACTAGCACTAGCAACAGTCCGCCCGTCAGGACTAAAAGCGATCGCATTTATCGAATTCAAATGCCCTTCTAATGTAACTACAAGTTCGGGATTTGATAGCTGCCGCAGTTGAATTTTGGCATCCCATCCGCCAGCAGCTAAAGTTTGTCCGTCAGGACTGAAAGCCAGACAATGAGCATATCTTTTAAACGTGCGATCGCAAGTTCTGCTGCGCAAGTTCCAGACTTTAACAGTACCGTCATTACTGCTACTAGCAAAAATTTGTCCGATCGGGCTAAAAGCAAAACTGCTAATGATTCCTTTGTGCGCGCCCCAAGTTAAGTGACTGCTAAAAGTACAGATTAATTTTCCCGTTTCTACATTCCAAATTTTGACCGTAGTATCTGTCGAACCGCTAGCGATAATTTGACAGTCGGGACTGACAGCCAGCGCGCTAACTTCGCCTTGATGTCCGAGCAAAGTATGCTGCAAATCTCCTGACTGCCAAATCTCGATCGCCCCTCGCTTGCCATCCCATCTTTTCCTCACAAAAACTTCGCTATCTGTCCCCAGTACAAAAGATTCTTGAGCGCGGGGATATTTGTCAACTTTAAACAGGATTTCTCCCGACTTTAAATCGCCAATTTTAATAGTTTTTCCGAACAAACTAGCCGCGCGATCGCCCTCGGGACTCAATGCAACATTTGTGCCGACTTTAACTGTCTTTAAACAGTCAAATAGTTTGTAAGGAACAAACTTTTTTAAAGCTTCGCGGACTGCAATTTCTGTTCGATCGCGCAAGATAGAATAAGCAGATAGCTGAACTGCTTCCACAGGATCTAACAAAGCTTGAATTGCCAAATCCAAGCCAGCATTTCCGTATTTAGGAGCATCTTTAACAGCAGCAATGCGTGCTTGGGTACTGTCGCTGGCAAAACGCTGCTTGACTCCAGCGATTCCTCCCAAAACCGCAGCCCCGACAGGGATTTGACTGCGGCCCCCGAGGACGGCATCATATTCTCTAGGTTGGTTAGAATTATCTGCCATGATAAGAAGAAGGAAGAAGGAAGAAGGAAGAAGGAAGAAGGAAGAATATTTAGATAGCGTCGCGATCGCAGCGCGATCGCTAATGCTAGTATAGCCCTTCTCAGGTAGATGAGGTAGGCGATTTACCCATTACCAATTACCCATTACCAATTACCCGTTACCAACTACCAATTACCCATTACCCATTACCCATTATCAATTACCCATTACCAACTGTCCGAGGTATACCTGACGTTACACCCGCAATGCTATATAATCGAATCAGCGTTTCATACGAAATACGAAACAAATATGTCACACTTCACAACGATTAAGGTTCAGATTCAGAACGGAGAACTGCTGCATCAAGTGTTGGAAGAATTGGGTTATCAAGTAGAATGCAACGTACAGGTGCGGGGTTACATGGGCGAAAAAATTAATGCTGAGTACGTAGTGCGGCAGGCAAACGGTTACGATTTAGGTTTTCGTAAGAGTAAAGAAAATGAAGATTACGAACTGATAGCAGATTTTTGGGGCGCCCGAATCAACCAACAGCAATTTGTCAATTCAATTAGCCAATTGTACGCGCGTAAAACCTTGATGGCAGCAGTACAATCCGAAGGTTTTACTGTTGAAGAAGAGGAAACTTTGGCAGATGGAACTGTGAGGGTTGTGGTGGGTCGGTGGGTTTAAAGATTAAAGGTTGTTTTTTTACCCGCTATTGTCTCGAATGTCAGTGGGGTGGGGCGAATTTTTTTAGATTGTTTGTCTCCGACGTAGATGGTTGGCGAACCCGCCCCTTGTATCTTAAAAAAGTGATTTAATCGATCGAAACGAGAATCGGGCGATCGAAACGAGAATCGGGCGATCGAAACGAGAATCAGTCGATCGTACCAACAATCAGTCGATCGAACCGACAATCAGTCGATCGTACCAACAATCAGTCGATCTTTCCTGTCGGCAAGTGAATCTAAAGAAACAAGGAAAGTTTTGTAGAAAAGGTTCTGCAACAGCAGAAAGTGTTGTTCAAGGACATCAGCAATCGGTGAAGTTGGCCCGCCCCTTAGACTGCATAAGTCTGTTGTGTAGATAAGCTCCCATTACTGATGACAGGCGCACTTAAAGCTGGACAGTATCTTAGGCTCTCGATCGTTCGATAGAGAAAGCCTGCATTAACAAGGCTAGTATTCAATTGCCTGTCAGGTTCTTTAATAGAAAGGAGTAGCGAGGGAGCAAATCATGGCATCAACAGTCTTAGGCATAGACATCAGTAAAAAAGACTTTTATGTCTCATTAATGAGCGAAACTCGTGCAACTAAACCCAAAAAGTTTACTAACAATACTCAAGGGTTTGAGAGTTTGCATAACTGGCTCAAACAACAAAGTGTAGTCGAACTCCATGCTTGCATGGAAGCGACTAGCATTTACGGCGAAGCTTTAGCCGAATTCCTTCATGGGGAAGGCTTTCAGGTCAGCATAGTCAATCCAGCCCGGATTAAAGGCTTTGCTAAAAGCGAACTTCTGAGAACTAAAACAGACTCCGTAGATGCGGCATTAATTGCTCGTTTTTGTGCAGCAATGAAACCATCATTATGGACACCTACTGCACCGGAAGTCAAGGAATTACAAGCCCTGTTACGGCGTCTCGAATCAGTCACCGAAATGATGACTTGCGAACAAAACCGTTTGGAAACAGCTACGCCCACAGTTGCTGCCCTTACTCTCGAACACCTGGAGTATCTCAAACAGCAACAACAACTAATCAAACAACTGATTAGCGATCATTTTGACCAACACCCACACTTAAAACAACAGCGCGAGCTGTTGACTTCAATTCCTGGCATTGGCGATTTAACAACTTCTATATTATTAGCTGAAATTGGCGATGTTTCTGATTACGATAATGCTCGTCAATTAGCAGCCTATGCTGGTTTAACTCCAAGCGAACGGAGTTCTGGGACTTCGGTCAAGGGCAAAACTCGTTTGTCTTGTACCGGAAACGTCCGACTGCGAAAAGCGTTGTATATGCCAGCAGTAGTGGCGATGCGTCATAACCCTTTGTTGAAAGCAATGAGTGAGCGATTATTGGGTCGTGGAAAGGTGAAAATGCAGGTGATTGGTGCTTTGATGCGGAAATTGGTGCATTTGGCTTTTGGTATTTTAAAGTCCCAAAAGCCCTTCGATCCTAATTATGCGATCGCTACCCCTTGACAGGTCAAGACAGTATCTACAAAAATTTATAAATTGCGATAAATTGGTTGCCACAATATCTTTTTGCCAAATGAAACGCAATGACAACAAACAAAATTCTTTGTTTATGGCAGACTTATAGCTAAGCAGAAACCGGGTTGTTTCGAGAATCTTTGGTTGCAGCCTATAGATTCGGTAAAACCCGGTTTCTTTTGTTTTGATGCGTAGGATAGGGTTCGATCGATCGCCCTTAATCTCTTACTTGAGTATTAAGATAAATCGATCGAACGCAATCTAACACTAGGGAATTAATCAGTTTTATTGTTGGGTTTCGTTACTCAACCTAACCTACAAAACAATCCTTAGCGGCAGGTACGGTATTTGATGTGATAAACCAAACCGCGATGTGCCAAATCGAAGGAATCAACCGTAGCAGTTCCCGCACCGCGAGCTGTCATCGCAGCATTCACGCGCATATTTACGCTGTCGCCGCAACGCGACCAAACATCAGCTACAGTGGCTAAGCTATCCCGAACGTTATAGTTGGTTTCACCGTTAAAAGTCCGAGAGAAAACTGGGCCGCGGGTGCCGGCAAAAAAGTATTCTGCACGCAAGTTACCGCTCGTTCTAGGAGCAACGTAACCGCGATAGTCGGCATCGTAGAGCGAAATTTGGAAGCCTTGAGGCACTTTAATCGGAATGCTCAAATTGCAGCTTTTCCGAGTTTCTGCCGAGACATTTCCTTGGGCGACGAACTTATCAAATAGAATTGTAAGTTCTTGGCCGTCGGGGCTGACACTGACGCTAGCAGAGCGATCTGGACAGCCACTACCGCCGTAGCTGGCACCTAAAATTTGCACTTTCGGTTGAGCAAAAGCAGGGGTAACAGAAGCGGTCATTAATGCTGTCGCCAGCAAGAGTTTTACAAACTTCATGGATGTTCTCCTTAATTTATTTTGTGTTAAGCAAACCCTGGATATTTCAAAGAATATTGAGGCACTTTCTCTAGAATCTAGAGATGTCAGCCTTGACTGAACGAACAGTCAAACTAGGGATTAGATGTAGATATCTGTACCTAGTTACTGGATTATTCGAGTTGCATGAGTTGCTCGAAAAATCTTTGTTTTATCTTGCTATGTCCTATGATTCAACTCGGCTTAAGATTGTTCCGGAGAATTCGATGCAAATTTTCGATCGATTTGTTTGCGCTCGATCGGGAACACAGCTCTCTTTATAAAGTCGTCAATTGTATGGGAATGTTCCCTGTATCGCTAAACTTTCTTACCTAGTTATTGTTTCAAATAAACAGCCTTAACTTCGGGATGAATTTGCTTAAATTCCACTAAGAATAACAAATTATCTGCCTGAACTATTGCTTAAAATAAAGAACCTTAACTTCGGAATCAACGTGCTTAAGTTCCGGCTCCTACCGCAAATTCTATTTGCTAGTTATTGCTTGAGTTAAAAACCTTAAGTTCGGGATAAATATCCTTAAGTTACGGATATGG
>JBOFTL010000125.1:0-68254 GCA_051652045.1 Microcoleus sp.
GATGCGGAGAGCCGATGGGGTAAGCACCGGAACGCTGACCAAAGGGATTTATATCTGTCCTACCTGTGATGTGGAATTTCCTTGTGGGCAACACCTTCCGCCAACTGGGTGGATTATGTTCCTGAAGAGAATGGGCGAATTGAGCGAAGAGGAAATTGCGTCAATCGTGCCTTTTATGTATAGAGATGGCAATTATTGGTCGTGCGAGGTTTCGCAAGTGAATGTGCCGAATTTGCCAGGGACAAAAATCTTGGGCTGACAATGCTCGGGATGCTATTAACGAGTTTTCCGAAAATCAAAAGGGTGTCGCTATTATCTACACCCTTGGGGGAGAGCAAGAAGTCAACACTACTTGCCTGGAACAAAAAACCTGGGCTGACAATTTGCATATATCCAACTAAAATAAATGGACACACCATTTCCTATCGTGGAGGAAACAATATGTCCAGTACTAAAATAACACTTTTTGACTCACTGACCAAGGAACTGCACTGCAACGATGCAGGGGAAGGGTTTGTTTCGTTGCGTGGGTTGGCTCGCATGTGCGGAGTTAACCACCAAAGTTGGGGAAAAAGGGGTGGGAGTCAATTCAGTGTTGAAATCGACGAATACCTTACTGAGTATGGAATCAACGTGGCAGACGCTGGGGGTAACAACGGCATCCCCGACACCATAGCCTCAATGGTCATCGGTTTCTATGCCGAAGAGAAGCAGAACGAAACAGCTAAAAAGTACAGTCGAGCTTTCCGGGCGTACGGTCTTCGCAAAGCAATCCAGGAAGTTGTCGGCTACTCATCGGCTGAACCCAGGATCTACCGATTGGGCGAAATTCTGCGGCGCACTCCTGCCAACTGGGAATTAATGTTTGAGCCGGAATGGATTGCTGAAGCTGAGAAGATTACCGGATGGAAGTGGTCGTATCGGTGCATGGGTAGGTTCATCAATGATTGCGTCTATGCCTATTTGCCCGATGACGTTGTCGAGGTGCTGAAAGGGCTAAACCCTGCATCACCGTTTGGTCGTAGGTCGCACAAGCATCATCAATTTTTGCAACCTGATATTAGGAAAAAGGTTGTCAGCCATCTGCAAACCGTTCAAACCTTGATGCAGGTCAGCGATGGCGATATGGATTTTTTTGAAACGTTAATGATCAAAAAGTTCGGGAATTTCAAACGATCGGACAACGACAATATGCCATTGTTTGAGTCAAAACGGGTGTTTATCCTGAAGCATTTCGGCTAATTCCCACTACTCATCCACATAAAACCGACCTGGAATATACAGGTCGGTTATTGTTGTTTGTAGCTCCTTGGCGATCGCAGGTAGGCATTCTGCTGGAATCGACCCCCGCCCATTTTCAACATGGGAGAGCCACACATTTGAGTAGTTGACGGTTGCAGCGACCCTGCTCTGCGTCAACCCAAGGTATATACGGCGGTGGCGGATGTTCCTGGAAATAACAAAACGAGGATTGTCCATTTCCGCAAAAACTCTCTAAATAGACAAATTGATTGTATCACAGGTATTTTGCTGCATTACAGTGATTGTAAATTACACGCAGCAAATTATCATGAGCAAACGCAATAGAGCACGCGGCTTTGGTGGTGCCGTCGTTGCAAAAAACGAAACACCGCCAAAGGAAATCAGCGAGGCCGTTGCACTAGAACGCCTATCCAAAGAGGCTTTGGAGTCTTTGCGCAATAATGGCAAGGTGTCCAAGGAAACAATTTCAGGTAATGGGCAATCTGTTCGTGTGCTGAATGAAGCGCCTGCGGCAACAGAAGAAACACCCCCTGAAGCGCCCGAAAAGGCGAGTACGCCTGCGACCTTGAGTTTGTCCAAGGAAGAATTAGAGGCGGTTGTCAAAATGGCAGCAGAAGCTGCTGTTAAGCCGCTGAATACTCAGCTTGATGAAATGCAGGCAAAGCTGAACGCAGCCAATGCAAAAGCAGAGGAAGATAAGGCTGCCATCGAGGCTGACAAGCAAGCAGCTCTTGATAAGCTGGCTGTGTTCAACAATTTGTTCAAACTCACGGGCAATCCCGAACCTGTACAGGCAGTAAATGCAGTGACAATGCCTAACGCAAATACCCTTATAAATAGCAAGTCCGACAAGCCAGAAGGTGCGCTGGCTGAATTCATGAGCATCCGTGGGCCTGTCAAGGAGATGGATGGACAGAGATTTGTCTCCACCAGCACGCCGGAGCACAAAAAGTTTTTGAATGAAAATCTCAATGCGTTGATTAACGACATGGAGATTTATTGCAAAAACAACGGCATGTTTCGAGGTCACAACTCAAATACCATGAGTTCGATGGCTGATCTGAACGCGGTAACAACAATCGGAGATCTCCCCGGCAACTTCCTACCTACGCTATCTCCTATTCTGGAACGCTGGACGCATCGTCCATCCATGATTTTCTGGCAGTTTGTCAACAATGAAGTCAATTTTGAGGCGGGGAACGGAGATACGATCAAAGTCCCAAGAGCAGCATTAAAACCAGTCTTGACCGATCCAAACGAACGTCTACTGTCTGGTGGTGGCACCTATGCAGATATTGTTACTACTCGAGACAACCTCCAAACCGGAACGGTAGATATTACCGTAAAAGAATGGGGTCGTGGTGCTCCTGGTAGCAATGCTAGCCCGATCGCAATCACAAGATTTGTCAACGCCTTTTCAATGATGAATCTAATCAAAATTATGGACGACTGCCTGGGCTACGACTATGCCCAGTGGGAGGACATGATTTTACGCAGACTGTGGACTCCTACAACTCGAGTTGTTTATAACGCGAACAATACTGTAGGGACAACGCCTGGGTCTGTCGCCAGTGCCGCATCAGGAAGATTAACTTGGCAGTTCCTGCCTGAATTGTACGGACATCTAAGAGCAAACTTAGTTCCTACTTACTCAGATGGGTGCTATGGCTATGCAATTCCAACAAAACATGCTACTCAGCTAAGGGCTAGCCTTGGTCAAAACTTCCAGTTCAACAATGTTGTTGACATGGAAGCATTGACCAATATTTTCAACCTGGATAATGCCGGGTCTCACAGCAAGGTCAGCGGATATATTGGGAAAATCGACAATTTCCATATTTTCGAGTCCAACAACTTCTCAATGGGGGCTGCGGGAACGGAGGGGGTTCGGTCTGAGGCAATTACAGGCGGCAATGCCGTCACTCGTTCAGGATATGCTTTTGGAGCTGACACGATTGCTCGTGGCATCGCGGAACCATTTATGTTAGTTGCGGATGAAGTCACTAATTTCAATCGGCGAACAGCTGTAACCTGGATCTCTTGGCAAGGAGTAGCACCGCTAGATGTTGACGGGGCTGGGGATGCAAGCGCTGTTCCTCAACAAACCCGTGTCTTTGAAGTGAGGATGACAGACTAATGGCCACCACTCCTTCTAAGCCTGCAACTGATCCTACTTCTGCGCCTGCGGCAAAAACCAAAGATTACGAAATCTCTAGGATTGAGTTTGGAAATCTCGTCTGTCAGCAGTGCGGAGAAAAGCGCCGCACCAATGATGCAGGTGTATTTTGCCCAGTAAATGACATCGGATGCCCTCGATATGTCGATCCTGACAGCTAGTGACGAAGACATCTACTACTCCAGTGGGTTAATTGACGAAGAGAAGCTTCCCGGCTTCCTTGCAATGCTCACTGGAGTGGTAGAGGGCTTCTTGGGTGCGCAACGCCAGCTTGAGCGGCGATCGTACAAAGAGGAGCAAGTTCTTCACCAAGCTCAGCGAGAGTATTTCGTTCGATGTTGGCCGATTGATACCACCCAGGAAATCACGATAGAATTGCGCGGTGTTAACCGTCGCAACCGATTCCGTAGACCCTGCCCAGACGGAGCTTGGGAAACGCTAGACCCTCAATACTACGAGGTTAAAACCAATAGCATTGAGTTTTTGGATCCAGAGGTGAGTATCGTTCAAAATTTCAATCGTCGCGGGTACTCAGCCGCTGCTCAACAAATTGAGTTGAAGCTAAGTTATACCGGAGGGTTCAATTTTGAAGCCGCCGATCTCTCCCAGGACGCGATCGCCATTAAGTTTGCAATGGGGCAGCTCCTGGAATATCACGCACTCCGAATGGGCGCGAGTGTTGCAGGGATTAAGTCCGAGGATGTTTACCGCGAGAGCAAAATCGAATATTTTGGATCTAGCGAGCAAGGCAGTTCTCCTGGCACGGTAGCAGTAGGTGGTTGGCCGGAATACTTATTGCTACCATTTCATAAATACAGACCTTATCAGTACAGGTTTTAGCCGTGGAAATAGCGCAGCACAACATATTGATCCGCAAAGGGGCGACGTTCGATCCGGCGTTTCAATTTGTGCACGAAATTGTGCTTTCCAAAGACCTGAGGTCTGGCGCAACTCTTCTCAATATCGAGCCGTTAACTGTCGCATTACCGCTGGGGACCGTGCTGTCCTTCCCGCTGCCAGATAGTTGCGAAACGGTGGACGTGACGCTCAGTGCCGATGCCCTGGTGATTGGTTCCAGGACATTGCAGATTGAGCCGTACACGGGCAAGGCGACGGTCTCCTGTGGGACAGGGGCAGAGGGATCACCAATCGACCTTACGGGACGTATTTACCGTGGTGCAATCCGCAAGACCGAGGGCGACCCTGCGCCACTGGCAACATTTACTTGCACCACTACCCCAGCTGAGGGGATTGTGGTGGCATCTCTAACCTCAGAGGTAACGCGGATTTTGCCTACTAATTGCGAATGGCTGGATCTGCCTCAGGCTCAGATCCCCGAACGGGATTTTCAGGATCGCAATCAATTTGTGATCGAGCGCAAAAACAAAGAAATCGATATCTACCAACAGGGTTACTACTGGGATCTTGAGTATCAAATAGGGCTGAGAGTAGAGGCGGTATTTCGTGGGCGAGCGTTTGTCTGCTGGGAGGCCGCCCAATGATCATAAAAGTTGTGCAAAGCAGCGGGAGGCAGGTTGTCAAGGTTTATCAGCGTGGTGTATTTAGCCAGGGAGGTTCGGCAACAGCAGATCAAGTGCCACTCAATCCGCCAATAGCAGGGCTGCCTGCAACGGTGCAAGGGGCAATAACAAATCTTTTAGGGGTTGAGTTTACTCAGTCGGTTGCCGCTCAAACATGGACGTTCAATCACACCCTGAACAGAGTCCCAAAGATTGACGTTACTGATTTGGCTGGCAATAAAATTTATGTTGAGACTCAGGTCACCTTAACTCAAGCGATTGTGCGTTCCGTAATCCCAATAACTGGCATTGTTAAATTGTGGTAAATAGGTAGGTACTTAATGGCTATTCCAGTTCTTTCAACCCAGCAATTTGCCTTAGGGGCAAGGATCTTAGGCTTGCAGAGTGCAATTGCAAGTGACGAGCCAGTTACTCTTTCTCAGCTTACTAATTTTGTTAATAATCTCAACTGGAAAGACAATGTACGAGCTGCTTCCACCGGAGATGTAAACCTTGCAAGCCCAGGCGCGGCACTGGATGCCGTCACTCTTGCCAATGGCGATCGCGTCCTTCTCAAAAACCAAACAACTGCAACGCAAAACGGTATTTACACTTGGACAGGGGCAGCGATTGCATTAACAAGAACTCCTGATACGGATAGCTTTGATAAGCTCGAAAGCGCAGTCGTAACAGTAGACGAAGGCACAACCAACGGAGGTACCAAATGGAGACAAACGCAAGTAAATGGCGTCATTGGAACCAACAATATTGCTTTTGTGCCCGATGGAACGGCTGCTGCGGCAGCATCAGAAACGGTTGCAGGAGTAGCTGAAATTGCCACTCAAGCTGAAACTGACGCAGGGACAGACGATCTTCGCATTGTGACTCCCGCAAAACTTCGCAATTCATCCTATGCCTTGCGTGCGGTTTCTTCCACAATTGGCGACGGTACTGCCTCAACTTTTTCTGTCACCCACTCTTTCAACACATTTGATGTTGACGTGGTTGTCAGAGAGGCTACAGGCGCACGTCGGCAAGTGATTGTCGAGACTGATACTCCTGACGTAAACACAGCTCGAATCTTGTTTGCTGGGGCACCAGCGGCAAGCTCATACCGTGTAACTGTTCGTAAGTCTAGCTAGTAATGAGCATCCCCGTTCTTTCCGATCAGGATTTTGACAATTTACAAAGAATCAGGAACCTTCCTGCCTCTACCGCTAATGGTCAGCCAGTTGTTCATGAGCAGCAGGTTCCATCTAATATGTATCGCGTTTCTGGAAGCTACGTAACGCCAGAAATTACTGTTGCTGCATCTGCTAGTACCTTTGTGCACGGGACTGGAGTAATCAAAGCAGCGCCATTTTATATCACAACGCCAGAAACTGTAAATCAAATATGGACAGACGTGGCGGTGTTGCTCGCTGGAGCAACATATCGACTGGCGCTATACACCCCTAACGCAAACGGGTATCCTGGAGAAATTATTCCAGAAACCGATGTGGGCACTTATGACGCATCAACTACGGGAGTTAAAACAGCAAATATTGCAAATTTAACTTTAAGTTCTCCGATTTGGTTCGCATGGGCAGTCAGTTCGAATGCAACCATGTCTCTGAGAGGGTTGGCAGCATCAAACACAAGGTCAATTAGCGGTAACCCCAACGCTGGAGCTGTCAATTCCTACTCGCACCTGCAAGCAAATTTTGTGTATGGTGCAATGCCTGCAACATTTCCTGCGGGGGCAGGGTTACAGGTTGCAGCAAATGGCGGGGTTTTAAAAATGTTGCTGCGCAGAGCTTAGTCATGACAACGATCTTGGTTAGAGGCCAAATTCCGCGTCCATTAGGCGATCGCCCCTGGGGTGGCGTCCGTGTGGGGTGGCAATTTATTGGCTACACCCAGGATGGGCTTTCTCAACGCCCAAGTGACAGTGGCGAAACCTTTACGAAGCCAGACGGGACATGGCAACTAGACTTATGGCCGAATTCCCTTGGGATCTATCCTTCAAAATATATAATTTCCTTCCTAAACAATAACTTTGATGTAGTACTGGGCGCTGGATTGCCCAGTACTGTTGAGTTTTCGGATTTAATCTTAGCGAATAGACCAGCGGTTGAATTTGCGGAACCGGATCTAACGAATCTAATTACTACTATTATCGCTGCTCAATTGCCTGCGTTGCTCTCTGGGTCAATATCTGCGCTGTTGCCGTCGTTGGTCGCCCCAGCGATCGCCCAGTCCAGAGTCCAGCGGATCACAAGCGTAGCTCATACCTTCCTTGTCGGGGACATCTTGCACAGAACCGCCACTGGGTATGAACTGGCGTCGCTCACGGATTTAACCAAATTTGACGATAAAATTGTTGTTGCGGTAGGAACAGATTGGCTTGAATTGCCTATTGCTAGAGGTCTCTACACAGTCCCCAGCCACGGGTTAGGAACGATGGGCGACTTATTATTCCAATCTTGGACGGTGAGCGGCAAAACAACGACAACCGCGCCGCCAGTTGGCTCCAGACAACGAATTATGGGGAGAGTTATTGATGTCAATACGATTGACTATAACCCTGAGTATTCGTTTAGGGAGGTGACATAATGGGCGTTAATCACATCGATCTAACCAGAAAAGTTGCAGCCTGGCAGGACACCTGGTACACCCAGTGGATTGTAGTTGATCCTGCAAAACCTATTATTGTCCAGCCAAACGTCTTAACAGCCGTGCCAATGTCCCGGTATAAGCAAGGATTAAAAAATCCAGCCAATTTCTTTTTTGGGTACACCGACATTGCTCCTTGGTTAAGCTTTTTGACGACTGCCATTAATATTAAAATGTCTGGATTTTTGACTTTTTCTTTTGATATTTCCGGAATTCGGCAAGTCAGGATTAAACATACAACGGTAGGGACAGAGTTTCTTGATTTTGAGACTTTTAATACTCAATATCATCTGCTTGAAACTACTGACGCCGTGAAAGAATTGAACCAGAACACAGTCGTCTCCTTCTCTAGAGAAAAATTTGCATTTGACTCCAGCGGATGGGATAAAGAATTATTCTCAGAGCGAATTTCACTGAGCGCATTGCATTCAGCTCCTGTTCCGCTGCAAATATTGGCGGGACAAATAACTTTATCGGTAGAAGGAGAAAGCATATGATTGAATATTTAGAATCAGTTCATATTCCTACAGATTTACCTTTGTTCCCAACTAGGATGGATCAACTGGCTGCGACCAAGGCGTTGCGAGTAGCAATCAACCAGCCATGGAGCAATCGAGTTAGCCTGGTTAAACTAACAGACGAATTCAACAAAGTTTCGATGATTGTTCTGTTTTATATTGATGGTTTTACAAAAGAACAAGTTGAAGAATACACAGCAGCCATAATTGCCCATCTACCTACCTAAACCCCATGGTTCGCCGCTATATCTACAACGAAGGAGCCTTTCCCCCTGACGATGTCGCCAAGGGGGACTACCTGGTGATGGAGGTTGAGTCTGTGCCTGCGGCAGGCGTTGATGGCCCCGTCAAAATCTTGTACAGACGATTGCCCTCAGAGAAAGATTCTGTAGCGTTAGCTGCAATAAAAACCCTAAGTGATGCAGTTGCGCTACTTCCTACCACTGCCATCACCAACGCGCTGCGCACTGACCTTACGCAGCTTCAGAATGATATTTTAGGGTTTGCTAGCAAAGAAGATATGGCCTTGGCTAATGCCCATATTACTACTATTACCCTAGCAATTCAGGCTCTACAGGATGGCGGAACCACATCCACTGAAGCATTAGAGGCTGCAATTGCTGCTGCGCAAGTGGATATAGAGGCCATCAGGACAAGGCAAGATAACTTTGCTGAAGCTCTGCAAAAAGCGAGCCAGTCTATTGTGGACTTAGCGCTACTGGTTCAGGGGCTGGGAACAGCCTCGTCAGCCGATCTGACAGCCATCAAAGACAAGCTAACGGCTCTTGATACCGCCAAAGCGGATAAGACGGCTCTGGACGCGTTGAGCAAGTCCGTCAGTGATTTATCAGCCGTTGTCGCATTGGGCGCGACTGATGCGGAATTGGAGGCGGCTATCAAGGCTGTGAACGACACGATCGCTGCGTTGACGGCGACTGGTGGAGGGGACTATCTTGTGACTGTGCCATTACCATTGTTGCCCAGCGGGCAGTGGGTTGACTGGCCATTGCTCGCTGGGGCTGACGCAGGCAAGCCATTATCGTTGGATCGCATTGAAGCGGCAGGGGAAGATTTTACCAATCGCCTCGAAGTTGACCGTTCTTTAAGGCGAGTGCGCTCTCTCAGGGAGTATCAAAACCTCAATTTTATCTATGAGGTTCACGGTTCGACAACGAGTGCAGCGGGTGGTGACCAACTGATAACATTGGTTATTTCTGATCTACCCCCTAACCAGTGGGCACCTTGGCCAGCATTGACTGGTTCCAATGCTGGAAAAATTTTCTCTCTTGACTTGGTCAAAAACTCCCTTGGAGAAGATCTGACTAGCCGGATTGAAATCGATAGGTCTAATCAACGGGTTAGATCTTTAACTCGCCATCAAAACGTTCAATTTGTATATGAGGTGCATTGACAATGAAACTTGATTACGATATTGAAGGACAAGGTGTTGTCCAATTAGTAGATTGCTTGATTGGAGGAATCGAAGCTCCTACCAAGGCGCGGCAATTGGGTTGGGATACTGCACTAAAACGCCCGACCGTGGGGGATGGAAGTGCCACCCAGGTTCTTGCTACGCAAAAGGATGTGAGTGGACTAAAAAGTTACCGAGGGGACTTTTCCGCAAAGTCAGGAGCGTTACCTACTATCAATAGTGGAACTAAATATATTGGTGAAGCGTTTGCATCTTACGTGAAATTTTTCATCACAGAAGCTGGAACCATTACTAATATCAAAGGAGACACCAATCTAAAGATTGGGGCGTTCCTACACCTAATTGGAGATGACCCAGCGCTGGCAGCGTCCTGGTACGGAGAGAATAACGACGACGCAGATCTAACGCCTTACATCGCGCACGGGGATACGGTCCACCCTGAGGTTGCAGCATCGACCGAAGTTCTGATCGCGCCACCTGCAAAAATTAAAACTATCACTGGATATCAGTTATTTCTCTCAGATAGAACGCCTTGGTATCCTGAAATTGTAAATGTTGTTTTTTCTGGTGCTGGAATTGGGGTTAGAGTAAAATCTCTTACTGCCAAAACAAACGTTATTATTAAATTTACTGGATACCTTGGCTGATGAAATCCTCCCCAGATTACTACGAAGCGGTAGACCTCCCCACTGGGTATAAAGCCAAGGTGGGCACTCGTGTACATTGGCCTACCGCCAAGGGCTTGATAATCAAAGACGAGGCGGGGAAGGAAATCTTCCTGGAAGTCGCGGACCAGACCTACAAGGCGGCTTCCGCGTCTACCGCTCCTATCTCTCACGCGGCGGTTGCGGCGGTTATCGATAAAGCCAATTCAGATATTGCTAGTGCGATCGCAGACTGGGACAAAGACCGCCCGTACAAACCTGGAAACAAGGTAATGCGGAATGATGCGTGGTTTAAGTGCGTGATTGAAAATCAGGGGAGAGATCCACTGACGGACACAACCGGAGCATGGGGGATTTTTAATCCAGGGGCCGCAAATGACATCTTTGCAAACCGCTCGCCTGTTGCATCAGATGTCCATCCAGTAGGCGTCAAATTCTGGGACACCTCGTTCGGCGCGAGCACGCCACTGGGTTATGTTTCGCTGGGCAACGGCGCTTGGCAATTCCTCAATCAGATCACATTATCTCGCGTCAGGTTTGACTTTTACGGTGTAGGTTCTACTTATCGATCTGCGCTGAGTAACATTAAATTCTATAAAGCGGATGGGACAGAAATACCTAACGGGTGGTGGGTGTTCGGAGGCGCATCTGGGATAGGTAAACCTGCCTCTGGGTCGAACTACACTGGGCAGGGCATGACCGCCCAATACAACTCGGGAGGTTGGTGCGAGCTGGAACCCTCATCAGTATTTGATTCTAGTGTCTCTATCAGCAGAGTAACGGGTTCTCTTGCTTACGCAACTTTCCGAACTTTAACCTTCTACTATTCGAACGGCGGATCAAAAACTTTCACACCTTCGGACGGCAACCTCGCGACCTGTAGCCCCGCAATCGTAGGACGCTATGGCGATAATATATCATCCGTTCTCGGCGAAACACTCACAGCAGCAAAACTTACCAACCCAGCCAGCATTGACCCAGGCCGACTCACTGGCGAAGCCTTTATGAGTGCATGGAACAGCCTGATTGCTCCTCTCGTTGAAAGAATAACGGCATTAGAAGCACGACAGGAAGTAAGACGATCGCCAGACCTACCCGACTTCACCTTGGAGTGGGACATCTGGGAGCGAATTGCCATTGACAACGTGGCTTGGACGATCACCGTTACTGAGTATGTCCGAACGTCCCAGACCGAAGCTTTCCCAATTACAATGCGCCCAATGCAAGGCGAGGCTCCAATTGCGATGCCGCCACCGACCCATGCCAATGCACGGACCAATGAAAACGGCGAGTTTGTGACAAACCTTCCAGGCGGAGGTTCGTTTACCTATGGGACGAGCAGGAATGGGGGGAACAGCTATCTCACGTTTCCTGCAAACGTTTACAAAGAAGAATCCCACTACTATGTGGATGCTAACGATGCCGTCATTCCCATGACCACCATGGCTCAGACGATTGCAGCCGATTCAACAGCCCTCGGAGTAGGGGCGATCGCCATCTCAACCGAGGCTGTTGCGTTTGTGATTGACCTGTACAGATTAGATAATACGAAAATTACCTACAAAATTCCTTTGAGTTAATGCTCAAAGAAATCAGCGATCGCATCCCTTAAGGTGGGCGTATCGTGGTAGCAGTTAATCGCAGTCATCACGCCATTGCATAGACGGGTCTCTTTCTGAGGTTCAAAGCCACGGGCTTTGATAAAATTGCCCAATTTTACGCGATTGGACGCATCAGCTCTAAACCCCATTTCATTTGCAATTTCGGCTACGCCACGGAGTTGAGATGCTGGGAGGGCTTTAGCAACCACTTCGTTCATGGCGCAATCAATCAGAACCTGTGCTAGGCGTGGATTGTCCTCCAACAGGTCTGTGATGCCGCGAATATTTTGGGCAACCTTTAGCGCAAGGTCTGAAGGGGGAAGAGCGACCGACATGGGAGAAGGCCGGGGGTCTCTCAACTCCTTAAGCGTTGCCATTACGCCAATTGCCCCAAAAGTCCGAGCGATCTGTTTGGCCATTGGCGCTTTGGCCCGAGACTCAAACGCATAGTACTCGATGCACAGCCAAACCGCTTGAGGTGGGAAACCATCTTCAATAATACCCGCAGGATCAAACCCATGAGAGGCAAGAGTTTGCACCACTTTACCCGCAACAGTGGAAAGAGCATCTTGAAGAGTCGAATGATGAATCCCACAGCATCTAGCTGTTCCTAATAAGCTCAAGTTGCCGTTGGGCATCGCCTGGTCTTTGATAAAAGCCAAAAAGTCAGATTGCGATTGAATTGGTACAATATTTTCAGCCATTGTCAAGTGTCCTTTGATAATCGGTTAGTCCCCGCGCAAACGGGGCATCCCCTAACATTAACTCATCTGCGATCGCCATGTCTTACATCTACCCCCTTCCCACAGCACCAGCCGTAGACACCACAGCATTGAATACTGCGATCGCAGCACTCCAAACCGACGAAACAGCAGACGACAAAGCCCTAGACGACCTCAAGAAGGCAGTCGAGGCCATTACCGTCCCAGATGTGTCTGGGTTTGCCCTGAAAGCTGATATCCCCTCAACACCAGACCTGTCCCCCTACGCCCTCAAAACAGAGATTCCCCCAGCCCCAGACCTATCCCAATACGCCTTGAAGGCTGGGTTACTTGCTGGGGATGTGGTGACCAACACACAGGCATTGTCTGCGCTCACAGGAAAACCAGGGGAAATCCGACACCTATTGTCTGATGGGCGACTCTATAAATGGTCAGCACCTATCCCAGACAGGCTCCAAACTTCGTTCCCCGCAGGCACGGGACGTGGTGCAATCCCAATCGGGACAAGCTATTGGTCAAAGCTTGGACAATGGCTACCCTTTCACATCGAGTACCTCCTGAACTACAACTGGCAGCGTGCAGGAACCCTTACTGAGACAATCTACGGCTGCAAACTAACCTCAGGCACAGTAACAGATATCGAGTATGAGTTTTCAGATCCGGCTGATATTGAGGTCTCCGAGTACATTTCCTACTCAGCCCAGCACATAGCCACATGGACAGATAGTTCTTATTGGGGCGGGAAAACGAGGTTTGAATCTGTGACGATGCCAAGTGGGCGTGTCGTCAAGGCGATCACTGTTATTCGCGACGATGGCAGCGTGATTCTATGCAGCCAGAACAATGCTGGGACAGCTACGGGATTTGTCCGGGGAGTAACGATTAACGGCAAATTTGTTGACACCTACCCTGTCCAGATTTCGGATCTCGATAGTCGGATCGAGATACTGAGCAATACTAAGCAGCAAATCCTTTATTGGTCTACGTCTGAGCAAAGCACGGGGCGGACTTGGACGGATGGCAAACCTACTTTTGTTCGGACGTTCACAGGCAATACAGCGGCCAGTGGTGCCGATACCAGGATTTTGCAGGTGACTGGTTCCACCAAAATCGTCAACTGGGTCGGTTGGGTTGAGAGCAGTGCAAGTCGCAAGGCGTTTATGCCTGGGATGTCTTCGGGAGATCCCGCACATGGACCCATGTTCCAGTTCTACACAGCAACTGACCTCAGGAGCTACCATAACTTGACCGATACGCGCTGGAACAGTAGACCGTTTGAGATTACGGTGGAATATTGTAAGTAGTACAATAAAAAAGCGATCGCCCATTTCGGCATAGCTCAGCCTGGACAGAGCACCTCAACCGTACCCCATAGGGTGTTCTTTGCGGTTGGGGAGGACGTGGGTTCAAATCTCCACTGCCGGAATGGGCGATCGCTACCGTTGAGTTAGCGCAATCCGCTGCCGCCACAGTCTGGACAGGTATCGTAGTCTGAACCTTGTTGATAAGCCCACTCGATGCCAGAAATCAGCGGCCTTTCTCCTATCCCATCGCAAGCTGGACAGCAAATGCAATTAAGGAGGGATTCATAACACATGCAACAGTAGAGATCTTCGTTTTCGTCATCCATCGTTTTGCCCCTTTTTTCGATTTAGCCAATATTGGCGTTGATATTCAGCCCGATCAACGGTGATCGTTCGTTTCCTCCCTGGCGGGTCGGCATCTACCAGATAATGCCCTAATGCCGGATCGGCTCGGTGATGCAGATCGATTTCCCAGCGGCTACGGTAAGGCTTGCAGTCAGGGTCGGGAGAGCCATCAGGCAATAATCGCCAGTATTTTTTGAGTGCGGCAGCCGAGGGACTGCCTTTGTAAATAAAACGATCGTCCCTCAACTCAGGAGGGATGCGATCGCCGCGCTTGTAGGTGATAGTTCGAGTCATACGCAAGCCATTTCCGGAACGTTTTTCAGACCCCGAGTATTAATGTGCTGAGCGCAATGTTCCGCAAACTCAAGCGTTTTTATTGGAGAATTAATCCACCAATCCATCAGCCTAGGCGCAAGAGTTTTGGTTTTTCCTTTGGCAACTACTCGATAGTTGCCCGTACAAAAGCCTTCTCCGTAAGACGCTTTGTCCTCATTGATCTCACCCTGATCCACAACACAGATTGAAAAGCAGAAATTGTCTGTGCCGCGCTTGTTGCCGTTTTGCTCAAAAATTGTGAAAATTGTTCCTTCCGGTATCTCAAGGGCAACGTACCCTTGATAAGAATGGTGGTTGTCTTTGCGATTTGCTTCAAAGTCTTCCTTGACTTTGAACTCTTCCAATCCTTTGATATAGTACTTGCCCCAGTAAGAAGAGTGGGATTCTTGGCCTTGCACAAATTCGATGTTTCCAGTCATTGTCCTGTTCCTTAGTGAATTACTCAACTAAATATATAGTACCCTATTCTTTTGAGAAATGCAACACCTCGGGAAAATATTTTTTCGTGCCCTTGGGACAGTGCGATAATATAGGCAAAGTTTTCTGAATCCCATGGCTCCCTGTCCTCCACCCCTCGTCCCCACTTACCCGTTCGGGCCATCGCTGCGGTTTGTCTGCGGGGCACTCGATCGCACTCTAAACTGGGCGGACGATAAATTTGTCTCTGGAACCGGGGATGACCAGCTATCAAAATGGGGCTATTACCGTGAGCGCGACCCAGAGAGATTGGCAGAGCAGTTTTACTCCTACGGGGGATACTCGCACCGTGACGGGTTTCCCTACAGCGTGCCCTACGTGATGCGCGGCAAGCTCCATAACCTGACAGAGGCTGAGTATCTAGACCTTCTGGATATGGTCAAACTATGGCGGGAGCAACGAACCATCACCCGACTCTACGATGGGCGACTGGTGACCGTGGAGACCAAGCCCAGAATACGAGCACGGTTCAACCCTACGATCACTTATACCCTGCCAGTGCGAGCCGCTACAGACCATTTTTTTGCCCAGTATGACGTGGCCTGGAAGGATTTTATCGACTATGGGCGATATTCTACTCGGGGGTTTGAAACCCGCTACAGGATTGACTTTACGCTGGAGGAGCATAACCCGGTGACACCAATTCCGGTGACTCAGGATTTAGCTTAACCAAAAGCCCGGTGGCCTGTACAACCACCGGGCTTTTGGTTATTATAAGGGGTGCCCAGTTGTTGCTGGGTCTAACCAATTATCTAGAGGTATTAGACAATGGCTGATTTAAGTTTAACGCGATACGAGGCAAACGGTCTAGAGCTTTTCGTAGATCAGGAAACTGGCAGAGCCTATGCTCACCAAGCGGCCATGAAGCGAATGTTTGGGATTGAGAGCAAAGGGGGAACGTTGTCCCGTCGCCTTGAAGGGGTTTCAAAAGACAATACAAAAACGGTTGAAATACAGACTGCGGGCGGGATGCAAGGGGTTTCACTTTACTCATCTGAAGCCGTTTTTGAGCAGGCTTTAGAATTTTGCCCAGACATTGCAAAAAAGATGGGCGCGGTGGGAGCTAATGTCTACATGTGCGGATTGGCTGGATACAAAATATCTGTCACGGCTGATAATGCACTCAAAAGGTTAGAAAAACAGTTTCTTCCTACTCCGACAAAGAAAGACCTGAGAGAAGGCCACGGATTATATAAATTAATGTATGGGAAGCCTTACGCCGATCGATGGCTGCAATACAAGCTGGAAGAATATTACCCAGCTTTAGCCCCTCATGAAGCACCAGCACCTGAAGAACTCCCAAGCCTGCCTCAGCAAGCTCTTTTAACTCCCACCGAAATAGCGAGAGAATTGGGCGTTAATTACAGCACCGGAAACCCTAATCCTCAATGGGTGAACAAAAAACTGACTGAATTAGGTTATCAAGAAAAAGTAGGAGGTCAATGGTCGGCAACACCAAAGGCAGAAGGGCTATGCGATCGCAAACCTGTTGATACGGATAGTCGCACACAGAAAGACCAGCTACTCTGGAGCACAAAAATAATTGACATCTTGAAAGAGCACGTGCTTACTACATGACCGACTACTCAGCCCTCCCCCTCCGCTTAATCTCCTATGTGGGTGTCTCTGACAGCCCACTGGACATCACCCCCTATTTCAAGGGGTTCCAGTCCCAACCCAAAAACCGGGGCCTGGACGCAGAGGGCTACGAGAGCTGTACCTGCTCAATTCTACTTGTCAGCGAGACGGGCTTTGGCATTGACTTGGAGACGCGATTTAATGCCAGATGGGGCATTGCATCCAAAATAGAGCTATTCGTCCGTAACGCCGCAAATACGGACTGGATATTGCACAGAACATTCCGAATCCTCGATAATTTCTATGACGACGGCATCCAGGAAGGACAAAAAGGTATTGCCAGCCTGGAATTAGAGTTAGGCGATCTATTTGCCTTGAAAGACAAGCGGTACCCGCATCCTGGCGATATCGATATCCCGATAATTGTGCCCACAGTTGATGTGCCCGTGTGGCAGACAGTCAATTGGTGGCTGCGTGTGTTCAACCTTCCGGAAATCACCTTTTTGCCAGGTGATGAGGTGCCAGAAGACCGAATTTATGGGACGGCAACATTTGAAGGTGGATCGTCCGCAGTCGAACATTGTGCCCGGATTTTGTACGATAATTCCGGGTTTATTCTTTGGGTAGATCCGCAGGAGCGAGTGCGGGTGCGACGGGCAGGACTGCCTGCAACCACGACCAACTACACATGGCCGGGGTCACCTACCAACTGGTTCCCGACGATCGCCGCTCGCACCGCATGGCACGCAAGCTTTACCGACACTCTGAGGCAGAGTCTTCCTGCCTCGGAAATCACTTTTTCCGAGGACACTCCTACTCTGCTGATTAATAGGCGATCGCAGTCAGAGCGCGAGAAGCCAGCCGGGTTTGTGCAGGTGATCGGGGTGGGCAACTACCGATACCCCTATGTCGATCCGCCAGCGTCCACTAAAACCAGTAGCACCGCCAACGGCACGACCACTGAGACGATCGCAGTCTCCACATCAGGAACGGTTCGCACGGTCACGAAGACAGGTGCTCAGCAAATAACAGGGTTGCAGGCAGGAACTTCCAATAGCGCCGACCCTGGGAACCTGGGCAATTACGAAGAAATTACGGTAGAAACCTATGGCGGTGGCGTCGCAGAAATACCCAATAGCAACCCGGTATTACCCCCCTGGCCGGGGATTGACAATTACTTATTGAGTAAACTGGTGACGATCCGCGAGCAACGCCCAACGACTGGCAGTAGTTTGGGTGCGATCGCCACTACTAAAACCGTTGAGACAACCTACCGATATCGCAATACTTCCGCATGGGTTAAAGGGCTCTACGTGCGGGGAGTGGAAATTGAAGAGATCATTGAAACAACTAAGGTTCTACCTAAGGCGTCCGGGACTACAGCAGTAAACCTGAAGGCAGATCAAGTCAAAACACAGCGGTGGGTGTATTTGGCTAAGGATTTGTATCTCTACACTGAGTCGATTGTAACGCCAGGGGATGGGGTCAACCGCCGCTACGGCACAGAGACGAGCAATGTGGGCGAGAGCACCCCGCCAGGTATATCCTGGGCACCACAGCTTCGCGTCATCGATCAGCGTGAACTGTATGCTGAGGCACGGTTTGAGTACCCGCCAGATGCCCCAGATAACGACCATCCAATGACTGTCGATCTGGGGCTGTACTGCGATAACAATCGAGCGATGCGGCTACGGGCATTGCAAGAGGGCTCTCTTAGGATTGGGCGGCATGAAGCCCAGGATCTGGCCTTTAGACCCACTGACGAGTGGCTGGCCGACCCTGTCCCGTTGCCGTGGGTGGTTGTGCCGTACAATAACGTTGACGACGACCTCTATCTGCTCGATACTACAGTGATGAGCTTTGAGGAGCGGCGATCGTATATCGGGGGTAAAGGAGTGTGGTATGGGCGGAGAAATCGGATAACGGGGGTAATCGCTCCGCCATGGTCTATCCCGTATAGAGCGGTAGGGTTTGCTGCCGGAATAGCGGTAGGATTTAATAATGTTGCGGTAGGATTCCCAATTTAATGCAAAAAGCCAGCAATTTTGACACTCCCCGCTTAAAAGACGGGGGTCTCCAAACGTTTTTGAGGTTCCTATGAGTGTCCAAACCACCCAAACACCCAGACAGTATCCCTCCGGCTCCGTAGCCCAGGCTCAGGATGCCGCCGTTTTTGAGCGGGCAGGCGCTGGTGTCTATCTCACCGTCGAGTGGATCGCCGCATTTGCCCAACAAACGTTGGGCAATGGGCAGGCGATATCGTTAGCCAAGGACTAGACTGGCTCAATCAAAAGCTTTGAAAAGAAAGGAACTGAAACGCTTAGCGGAATATATTCGGAATCTGGGCTGATGATTTTTAACTCCGCTTTAAGAGTATTCGTTGCTTGGTAGGTTAAAAGGTTATTTTGTGTTATTAGTGGATAAAAATTTGCTTCACTTGAAAATGCGTATCTAAATTCTTGCCCGGCAATTGTAATAATTTCTTGATTGTACAACTGAAAAGAGACTTTCCTGCCGTCACTAAGAAATCTCTCAAGGGTAAGAAGGATGTTGTTTTCTTTCACTTCTTTTGTATAATAATGTCCATCTCTTATGTTGCTACCAGCAACATAAGAGATTTCATTCGATTGATTCACTATTGTTGTTGGAGGAAAATCGGGTAGGGGGTCTTGATAATATCCCGACGCAACTCCCGTTGCATACCCATAGGGAGCTGGAATAGATATTAAACGCTGCCAAGAGTATGGGGATGCAAAAGAGGATGTAATTTCACTTCTTTCTCCTTCTAAAATTAAATTCCTACCTATCGCTACAGGCAGCCTTGCTGAAATAATTGTTGAATTATCTATTGATCCATAGAAAGAACTATCCCACATCCAAGCATCTCCCGGTTGTCCCCCCGATCCAGAAGTGCCACTCATTTGGTTTATCTTGTCAGAATAAGACTGTGATCCGACAACTTGTTCGACGCTTGCCGAAGATGCTCTTAAGCAGAGTGTTGACGACCTATGAGTGCTATCTCTGTACGTTTCAGTTTTTGATTGACTTCCGTAAGGGATGGTGCAATTAGAAAGTTTAGTTTGTTGGTAGTAACTGTGCGTAGCAATGGTTATACCTGCGGCAATAGTGCTGGTATATATTCCAGAGCCTGTAAATGTTCTTGTTGTTGTGCCGCTGCTCCCACTGTCGCCCCAATAGTTTGGGAAAATAACACCTCCGCTAGAGACATCAACGGTTTCTGAAAGTGTTGTATTGTTTGTCCCCGGAACGATTTGAGTGTCTGACAAGCGAATAAGATCGGTAGAAAAAACACCATATCTCCGATAAGAAAATCGAACATCTGCATTGTTAATCTGCCAACGCTCTCCAGTGCTGCCGTTATAACTCCCTATCGTCCGAGCGCTCCCTACGTAATAAGAGTAGGAAACTATGTGGTCGCCCTCTCCTTCCCCTACGTCTTCAATGTAATACTGAAAACTGATAGCATTGCTAGGAATAATGATCTCGGTAGGAAGCGGCTCTTTGATAAAGCCACCAACATAGAGCTGACTATCTTTTAGATAGAGAACTCTAACATTTCCTTCCTCCACCTCCACCTTTTTACGGATAATGGTAGGCTGCTTGCGCACATTGCCCCGATCAAATCCCCCCGCAAACCCCCGCTTAATATCCCCTGGGCGTGCTTGCGTGTTGGAGTGATTTGCCACTCGTTCAGAGGCCGCTCCAGAGCCACTGATCACCCGTACCTGGCCTGTTGCACCATCCGTGCCCATATATTGCACTACAGGGGCTTGCTGGGCGGCTCTTTTTTGCCGTCGAGCCTCACGCTCTAACCGCCCAAGGTTTGCGGCGTCTATATCGTCCTGGAGTGGCATGGGCGATCGTGATAAAATATTGGGATGCCCCCAGTCTCTCAGGTTGGGGGACTGACCGATTATCGAAGATCATTCGACAATGGCTAATTTAATTTTACATCAAATCGAAGATATGCAATGGGGCTTCGCAGCACCGATGGATATGTCAACGCCACGGATTAACAGCAAATGAGCGTTCAAACCACCCAAACACCCAGACAGTATCCCTCCGGCTCCGTAGCCCAGGCTCAGGATGCAGCCGTTTTTGAACGATCAGGCGCTGGTGTCTATCTCACCGTCGAGTGGATCGCCGCATTTGCCCAACAAACGTTGGGCAATGGGCAGGCGATATCGTTTGGAAGTACGACTCCATCCAATGCCACAGGGGTACAGAATGACGTGTTTTTCAACGTCACGACTGGTGAGGTGTTGCGCAAGGGGGCAACAACATGGGCGGTAGAGGCTAATTTCGCCCTAGACACAGACGTTACGACTGCCATCACCGCCGCAATTTCTGCCCACACGGCATTGGCAGATCCACATCCAACCTATCTCACCCAAGCAGAAGCAACGGCTCTCTACAAGCCGCTGACGACCGATGACAGCGTTGCGACTGGACTACGGTTCGCGCACAAAACGGTGATTACTGGGACACCTGCAATAGGCGAAGTGCAATTTAATAATGCAACACTATCCAGTGTCACTCAATTACTAATTTCCGAAACTGGTAGGGATGGTAGCACTATTCCTACCTTACTGGATATGCTGCAAGCTACGACTCGTATTGTTATTCAATCAGAGCAGTCCGAAGGGTTGTACGCATGGTTTAATATCACAGGCGCACCTACAGACAACGGCACCTACCGGACAGTTCCAGTATCGTTTGTGACAGCACCGACTGGAGTTACCACGGTTGCCAATTTAGGAGTGGCCGGAGCGGAGTTAACGCTTGATTTCTATGGTGTTGGTGGCAGTAGTGGCGGCGTCAGTAGTGGATTAAAATTTTTGTATGATACTTCTAGCTCTCTTGCCGACCAAAATGGATTGTTTTGTCGTAACGGAGCAAGTTTTGCTGCTGCCACTCAATTAAGCTTTTCCATTTTTGAATCACAAACGAATGACCCACCAACCGACGACGTTTTGACCAGGTTGACAACTGGCGCTATTTTTGAGATAAGGCAGTCAACAACTGCTTACGCAAGGTACAGATCAACCGGAGCACCAATATTAGATGAAAATGGGGATGTCCCTTGCTATAACGTTCCGGTTGCGTTTGAAGCGGGAGGAAGTGATGCGATCGCAGCAAGCGATTTTGTTTATCTCACTGTAGTTAGCGACGCTCCTGCCTCGCTTAATATTTCTGGCGGGGGAATTTCTTATGTTGAATATACGGTTCCATCGGTGATACTGGAAGCTGATATGGGGGCAATTAGCAATACACTGACTAGGCAAAATATTCAAATCAACAACACGACAGAAATTGGAAAAGCAGTAGGGGTCGTAGGAAAAGGCGCTGGCCTTTATCAAGTCAGCGGAGCTGGAATTTCATTTTTAATGCCAGATGGAACCAATAACGTCGGTATTCGGAATAAGGCAACGCATCGTTACAACTCCGTGGAATTGAGGAAAATATCTGCAACTGATTGGATTGTGGCAGGAACTAATGATATCGCAGGATTGGAACTATTCTCAGCTATCCCTCCAGGAATAAATTCTGCTACAACAGCAACAGCAATTGAGGGAAGTAGTTTTACTTATCAAATTACTGCAATTGGTGCTCCTACTTCTTACAGCGCTACTGGACTACCAAGCGGATTGACGATAAATACTACGACTGGTCAGATTACAGGCTTTTGTGCAATTGGGACTTTTGGGAATGCAACTGTTACGATTTCAGCAACAAATGAAGCCGGGACGGGGAGTGCCACGCTGACGATTGCAATCGGAAAGTACCTTATTAATAGCGCCATGAACGCTGTGCCGATAGTAGACGCCTCTGGGCACGTATTTACGACAAACGGCACTGGAGTTGCAGTAGATACTGCCAATTTTGTTTCTGCGCCTGCCAGTATTCAATTCTCTGGAGCCGGAAGACAACAAACAATTTTTACTTATCCAGCAGATTCTATTAATGGCAATTTTGTATTATCCTGTCAATTAAGGGTTTTGGAGTTTGGAGAATATGAAATATTAACTTTGACGACAACGATAGGGAGTTCAGCTTCAAGCGACTATCACTTGCTGGCAGAAACCCGGTCTAACGGATTGATCAGGTTTGCCCTAAGAAATTCTAGTGGTGTTACTAATTTTGATATTAGTACGGCAAATAATGCGCTTCAGACTAATGTATTTCAATTGATTGAGTTTGTTGTTACAGGTGCAACAGCTTCTATTCGTGTCAATGGGACGCAAGTTGCGACTGCCCCTGTTACAGGTGCGAGAGAAGTGACTGCTGCAAACTGCCTAATCGGAGAGCTGAGTTTTCCGAGCGTCGAACGTCGGTTAATCGGAAATATGGACGACGTAAAATTGCTTGTTACCCCGTAAGCCATCCCAATACTTTGCAACCACAAAAGTAGGACTATTCCCAATGCTTGCCATAGACAGAGCCAGCTTTGGTTCAGGATCGTCAGGGTCATGTTGCACCATCCGTGCCCATGTACTGCACCACAGGGTCATGTTGCACCATCCGTGCCCATGTACTGCACCACAGGGGCACGCTGGGCGGCTCTTTTTTGCCGTCGAGCCTCACGCTCTAACCGACCAAGGTTTGCGGCGTCTATATCGTCCTGGAGTGGCATGGGCGATCGTGATAAAATATTGGGATGCCCCCGGTCTCTCGGTCGGGGGACTGACCGATTATTGAGGACTATTCAACAATGGCTGACACAAGTTTAGCAATATTCCAACCTTTTCTCAAAGAAATCCATTGCGACGAAGATGGGCATGGATCTGTAACTCGTCGGGGCGTAGCTAGATTGGTAGATGCGTCCGAGAAATCCATCCGCGTCTTGCTTAAAAAAGTGGAAGAGGGTGCGGAACAAACGTTGCCTAAAATGCTTGGAAGCTTTGCTGGGACTGTGTTAGATAGTGCGTCCCCGATTCCTGATCTATATGCTGCCGCAATCATCAAATATTATGCCTATCAGGGAAAACAGAAGGCTCAAGAGGTTGATATTCTTTTGAGTGCTTTTGGGTTGCGTAAACTAATCCAAGATGTTACAGGGTATAAAGCCCCAATACGGCCAAAGCTTACTGCTCAAGAAATTATTGAGCTATGCTGCTTGCCTGCTCCAACCGTCTGGCAAAAACGATTCCCAGAAGAATATTACCAGCATCTATCCAGGCTAACTGGACTTGTTGTTGAAGGGATTGAACGCCCAATGCTGTTCGCAAAATTGACCAAGGAATTGGTGTATGACTATCTCCCTACTGGCATCTATACAGAGGTCAAGCGTTGTCAAGCTGAGACTGGAAGCTGGGATAAACTGCATCAATTTTTGAGCGATGATGGAGTTCTAATCCTTGAAACCCACCAGCGCAGAGTGTTAGAGCACATGCAAGGCGCTGCGAGCTTAGAGCAGCTTAGAACGAGTCTACGGCAAGCCTGCACAGGGCAATATCAGCTTGTTCTTTTAGGTGGATAGCCAAGCTTAGCAGGTTGCCTAAATCAGCTCCAAAGCACCTCAAAGCGTTACAGGCCACTGGTTTTACAGGTTACCTGATGAACCCATGCTACAATAAACAAACCCCCTACCAATGTCCTGTTCCGGAACGCGGTAGGGGGTTTGTTTATTTGCGGCGTTGCCTTTGCCTCAGCAGATCAACGTATTGTTCTGGTAGATCTGAATTTGCAACGAAATCCTCGCACCCTTCGCAAGGACCACGCGGATTGACCGTGCACCTGACGTGTACCGATAGGGCATTATAAATGCACTCAAAATTCCCAGTGTATCCAGCCATCTAAAACTCATCATCCTCGCTGGACACGCAGAACCCAAGAGCCTCCAACAGAGCCTCCGGGTTGTTATTGTAATGTGCCAATGCATAATGAGCAGCGATACCGCGATCTGCTATCGTCAGCATCATGGTTCTTGTTCCGTCCGCATTTGGATGCCCTTTGTGCTTTCCTACCAAGCGAGCAGCAATACAAATCTCCTCAAGGCTATACTCCATTGGGAATACAGCTCCTTTGCAACCTATCCCTTGAGCCTCAATCGCCACATCCAAGACTGTGTGCATAATCGCCTTGGCTTTTTCGTATGGCATTGTGCCCAGAATGCTAGGCGCTGTTGTTGTTTCGTTCATTTTTATGGCCCTATAGCATCGACATAACCCGAAGTCGTTCCGTTTGCGGAAAAGAACGAGCGCACACTCCCCACTGGCAGATGGGCGCTCGTTAAAACCCCAACTTCCACCAGCCCAGAGCCTTTTACGCTAACGAGTTGCTTCCCGCCACTGCGAGCCCCAATAACGGCGTATTGTTGCTGAGAGGTTGCCAGTCTTTCAGCCCTATCCATGGTGCGACGATGGCGATCGTCGCTGGACTGGTTGATGTTGTTTAACAAGTTGTGGTAAGTGCTATTCATTTCCCTATCCTCCTTTCTGCTGCAACATCAAATGTGGGAAACCAATGCCCACCATACTTATCGCACCATCCGTACAGGTTGTCTTTTTGGCGAATGGTGCCAATTCGCTCACCATTCACCGAAATAACCCACTCCTTCCCAGGGTGCAAGGAGTGGACGCTGTAATTAGCCTTGAGAAGAGTTCCAGCCATTTATGGGAACACAATCCTTTGTAGATACAGTATAAGTTTTTGAGAACCTTGTCCCTGTTACCGTGTCACCGACAACACTCGTTATTCGGATGCAGCCGCAGGGAGTTTCGACGTAGTTTCCAACACGAATGGCAGGCTGTCCGATTACAACTGTTGGGGGGTTTTTCTTCCTCACGCCAAACTCTCCTCAAGCAGATTCAACTGTTGTGCGATCGGGGCTAGATCCTTTTGCCAGTCGCCGTATCGCGCATAGACAGCGTAAAACTCTACGATATCCGGCTCGGTCATTGTTAGATCGCCATCTTCGTCTAAGATTAACCGACAAAGTTCGCGAAATAGTAGGATTTCTTGCTTTTCGGGGTGCTCCATCCAATATTTGAAATCAATAATGATCTGAATTTCAGCATGGGCGTATAGCTTTTCTAGATCGCCCAAAATCTTGACAGTAACAGGTTGCTTCTTCCCCTTCCCCTTTTCAGGAGCAAAGAAGGAACATCGGAAACTATATTGATTTAAGCTGCGGTGCTCATCAGTCGCTAAGGCCATTGACAGAACATCATAGACAGGTTGCGGGCAATCTTTGTAACTACCTACCTGCTCATCTCCAAAAGACAGATGCTTTGTTGCTACTAAATTGGGTTTCATGGTTTTTTCCTCAAATAAAATCAGAAATCAACTTACTCAATCCCCGGTGGGTTAGCGCGCTGGTTCCAGTACGCGACAATTGTCGAATCCTCAAAGTCGGCCAGGATTTTGTCGAGCTTACTTTTTTCAAACTCAGACTGGGGGCGAGCCGGAAACTCTGTCCGCAGATAAAGTTCGTAAGCTTTTTTCTGTAAACCAGCGGCTTTTGCAGCCTCGCCCATTAGGGTTAGATCGTCTCGGGACATGTATTCGATCACGTCAACATCCAAAACTTTTGGATCTGTGCCCATTTCTTCTGGCGAGTAAATGCCTGAAAGCTCTTGGGGGAAGCCTTTGCGTAATGCTAAGCTCTCGGCACAATTACCGCAAACCATTGAGAACCCATGTCTTCTCACTACTATTTTCCCGCTGGGGACTGTCACACACCAAACTTCATTATCGTTTTGTTGTGCGGCAGAGATTGAAGGTCTTTCCTTGTTGTTTGTTACAACTGGAACCGTTTCTATAGAGCTTATGGTCAAAACGTAGTTTGGAGCTTTTGATAGGTCGCTAGTTCTTTGTTTGGGAACGCTGACTGAGTACCCCGCTAAGACGGCTAATAATTCAATCGCCTTTACATGATCCTCTCTACTGGTGTAAACCCTTCTAACGCCTGTTTTCTTGTTTGTATGCCCGTCAAAATCAATCCACGTATCTATGATTATTCTGGCTTGACGTTGACTGAGGTCTAAAAAGGCTTCTGTCTTCAGAGTTTTATCTGTATTCAAGAAAGCGCTTAGATCGGAAACTTCATAAGCAAACAGCCTCTTGTCGAAATTTGTAATGATTTCGCGGGATTCAGTAACTGCAACAGCCCCCCTTGAATGCACAACCCTTTCTGATGCAGGCTCTAATTCCCTCAGTGTTTTGATTTTGCTTGGGCGAGAAACTGCTACGTTCCATTTTTGGTGCCCATTGAAACACCCATCAGCTAACACAGCGCCAATTAATGCCAACGTCCGATCTGATACTGAGTGATCAATCTCAGACCCCGGAACCAACAAAGGGATGCGCCATGTTGGCCTAATCTTTGCAGTAGCCAGCATCGCTTGAGCCTCTACTTTGCCTACTGTTGTCACCATGTCGTGATTTGGCGTTACGCTAAAATTCAACATATCCCCATTCACTTCAATCATTTGGCCAAAATATGGCTGACAGAAAGGAACGCTATCTGTTTTTTTGCACCCCGACTCTGTTACTTGCAATATTTTCCCCGTTACTTGATGAAAATATTCAAACCCATTTGTCGTCAGGACTTGAGTATCCCTTGAGAAGCATTTTGCAATCATCACGTCAGGCATGGTTGCCCAAAATTTAGTAGGCTTTCCTTCTTTTGTTTTTTGTTCGTAAGAAGCATATCGAGCTACTCCCCAAAACGGTTCTCGACAGCCTGCCTTAATGATGCCTACTTTTGCCGCTGCGGGGGGCTCGTCAGCCAGCCAAACATCTTTCCACTCGCCGTTTTTCCCGCACCAGAATGGTCCTACTTGCCCTTGATATTTGCCTGTCCGCTCAGCAACAAGCCTCAGCCCGTCAATACTGACCTGGATGGCCATTACTTCCCTCTTCTCAATGCTGTCCCACCTTTTGACCGCGTAAGCTTGTTTTGCGAACGGGTCTAGCCCTAGGCGACTACATTGCTGAACAAATAATGTCAGCTCATCGTCAGTCGCCCCTTTTGCAATTGTTCTTTTTATTAGATCTACCTGCTCTTGGTTAAAGCGATCTTCCACGATCGCGCTGCTTTGCCTTGCCGATACTGCTAAATTTGACATTTTTAACTTCCTAAAAACCACGAAAAAATAGTATGCTTTGACTCGTTCCACCGCTGAAACGATTTACAATTATCGCCCAATAAGTCGGCTGTAGGGCGATAATATTTTACGTCTCCCTCTGAGACGACCATATCCCTACAAAATCCGTGAGCCGACTCAAAATGGCGGCAACTACCACACCGTTGCTCCATAACGTGCCTCGATTGACTACCTTCCAACTATAGCCCTGTGCTACAATTTTGTCTACTATCAGCCAAAAGACAAAAATGAAATGTAACAAATGTGGTGCCTTAAAAATTTGGGGGCACGGAACTCAGGCAGGACGGCGGCGCTGGAGATGCCCAAAGTGTGGTCACACCCAGACTGAGGGATCTCGGGCAGGATCTGCGCCACCCTGTCCCCGGTGCGGATCAGTTCAGACAAAATTCGACGGACTATATAGAGAGGGCGTTCGGGCAGTGCGCTGCAAAGATTGTAAAAAAAGATCTCCGGTTGATGTAATTTTTGGCTAATAGTGGGGTATGATTATTTTAGACACAAAAAGGGCGACCCGTTAAAGTCGCCCCCGCATCACTCTTTTATAAGGCTACCCATGAATTTTACACTGATTGACGGACTAAATGGACAGGTTTTTCGCGTTGAACCCCGACTCAACAACCCCAAGGTTCTTAACGTCACGCAGGAGTACCCCAACGGCGAGCTCCTAGGGCTAGCCACCTGGGTGGAAGGGTTGGAGCTCTATTTAATTTTTCAAGTGGGAGTTATCGAACTCCCTCACCCGATCGCCTGCTCCAAGAGGGAAAAGCTCCCAGAGGTGTTGCAAGCACTCCTCAAAATTACGCCCCAGCCTACCTGCGGAGTATGCAGCCACTTTGATTCCGGGCGGAGTTGTTGCCGAAAACGGCGTGACAGCTTTGTATCGTGGACGGCCTGCTTGCTGCCCACAACTGCTGACGAGACCGCGTGTAGTCTATTTACGGATAAATAAAGATGATCACCATATATTGTCTTGTTGCTGGCATATTTTTTGCCGCGTTGGCTGTTACTGCTCAAAAGCCCGACTGGGCTCTAATTGCACTGGCATCTGCTGCATGGCCTATCACAATTGCCATCGTGTCGGCAATTGTTTTGGAGGCAGAGTAATGCTCCAGATTGCTGTACAAGACCACTCTGGAGAGTGGTCGGAATTTATTGCCGATAGCCCAATGGAGGCTATTAATACGCTGCTCGAGATCTGCCGCAGTGAGGGGCCGATCCGAAATTTGAAATGGGCTGACGTTCCTGAATTTGGAGAGTTCTGATGGCTGGTCCAGTAAACAATGCAAAAGCAACTCACCATGAGCACCCTACGCCTCAGTCGGTGATCGAAGCAGCCCATCAAGTAATGGGCTGGATCAACCTCGATCCAGCCAGCTCGAGGGATTTTAATGAACGGGTGCGTGCGGCGTTTTATTACACGAAAGAGCAAAACGGTTTTACCAAAAACTGGTACGATGCTCAGACAATTTTTTTGAATCCCCCCGGCTCGCAATCTACATTAGGCCAACCTAAAAACCCATCCTGCCATCAGTGGCTGGATAAGTTAGTTGAGACAAAACAAACTTACCTGAGCTTGGAACAGGCGATCTATGTCGGCTATAACGGTCCCGAAACCCTATCCCGACGCCCCTGGCATTGCCGATCTGCTGATGCCGTCCTCTGGACCTCTGTGGAGGGGACGGCAACGGAGGAGGAGGGATTTATTAAATCCTCAGGCCGGGTAAAATTCGCCAGCGATCGCCCTTATTTTCCCAGCATCATCCTCTATTTTGGGTGGAATAGTGAAGGGTTCCGGGAGTATTTTGCAAAATTCGGAACGTTTTTGGAGGTCTGCTGATCAATCCCAAAAATAACTGGGCACAATAAAATCACAAGAGTTCAAAACACAACACCATGCTAATCTCAGCCGCTATCGCCATTTCCGCCGCCACCTGCACCGTTCGCACTTTGCGGGTGATGCCTACCTACACAGCCATCCAAGAAACCTGTGTTATCCATCGCCAGGGGCAACGTCCTCAGCGCAAGGTGACCGTGTTCCGGGTGGAGCACCCCAACCACAATAACGGGTCTGTTCCCGACAATTTCGTGATTCCAGTCAGCGATCGATAGTGGTATTATTGGGCAGTCGGAACTCCCGAATGCCCATGTTAGACCCTCACGGTATTTTTATGTCTGTAGTAGATAGTGTAAAAAGATTGGCCGACGCCTACGTCGCATCTGCAACCGAGATCGCAACTCTCAAACAACAACTTGCCGATGCAATGGCCAATGATGCAGCCGATGCCGCTGCGGTGCAAGAAGCCCAACTCGCTGCCACTGAGGCTTTGGCAAAGGCCAACAGCCTACAGCAAATGGTCGATGCCGACGCACTCGAAGACGCGGATATCCAGGCCATTGTTGACACGGCATTGCCGCCTGTCCCCTAACAAGTTTGTCCTCTCCTTGATAACTGCCCACCCTAGTCAAGTGGGCTTTTTTGTTGGTACTATTGGTTTATGGCTAACATCCCCATCACCGCATCCGTAGACAAACGCAGTGCCACCGACCTGGCATTGCTGATCACTGACGTGATCGACTCTGGCATCCTGCGCAACTACCGGGATTTTTACAACTATCACCGCAACAAAACCGCTGAACGGTACCGGATTGCCGCTGCATCCACTCCCTATGCTGCCTCCTCCAAGGGCAAGAAAAAGCCCAAATCCGGGCGTAAAGTGCCCGATGGAGCATTTGGGATTGATAGTGGCGCATTATTTACCGATACCGTCAATAATCGCCGGATTACGCGCGATGAGGGGCTAACCTACTACTCAGACTTGACGTACTCAGCCTATGTGATGGCGAGATTTGCGCAGAAGGGACCATTCGCCCCGGATGACGTGCTATTTGTGGATGATGAGGATATTGGGCGGTTTGAGGAGATGGCTGCGGAAAATTATGCGAGGGCGTTTTCATGACGCTCCAAGCACGCCAAGGAATTGAGTTTGACCGTCGGGCACAGGCTCGCGGGGTAAATTTCAGACGCCTCAAATTTGACGATATTGAGATCAAACCAAACCCAATTGTCCACCATGATGGGGTGGTAATCCACAATGAGGGTGCTGGACCACTGGTAGACCCAGAGCAGTTCAACACCTACTATGCGGCAATCCCAAAAGCCACTATGGATAAGATTTTGAAGCGCAAGGGGTTGACTGGACTACTGCCTAATTCGGTCTGGTACGTCTCGAATGACGGGGGGAAGACCTGGGTGCTCTTGCGGCAACTGGGTGACGTTAATCGGATCTCGCCCAGTCGGTATCATGTGACGCTTGTGGAGAGGGGCATTTGACAGTTTGGCTGATTGTGGATAAAATACTGCAAAAATAGTAATAGGTAGATTGTGGTTCAGCATTGGAGCAAAGCGGAAAAGCCTTGGAGTAGGGAGATTACTCGTCAGCGATATGTGCAAGACGACAAAATTAGCTACGAAAAATTGGCGGTAGAAGCTGGGAAATCCTACCAAGCTATTGTAAATTGGGCATCAGAAGACAAAAAGAAGGGCGAGTCCTGGCCTGATGCTCGCAAGACATATCTAAGCAAACTTAGGGCAAAAACCGAAGAAAAAACGCTGGAACAGGTATCTAATATGATGTCCAGCCAGCAAGCCGAAGTACTCGCTGCCCATTTTGAAGGTGCTACTGAATTTAGAACCCTTGCTCAAAAGGTAGCAAATGCTCAAAACATCCTATTAAATAACAACCTTGAAGAAGCTGCGATCAGGGGGGAGAAAGGCGTTGTAGATGCTGCAAGGATAATCTCCAAGGCATTGATCGCCATATCGAAAGACATGTCTCTCTGGATGGGCGTTTGGGAGCGTGCGGCACAGTTTGAGCAGAATGCTATTAATGTTGATCAATATAATCTTAATCTTGCACTCAAAACCGTTACCTCAGCGGGGTTTGAGGTTAAGAACGTCACCCAGGAGGCGATGAAGGCGGCACTGGAAGCGGAAGGATATAAGGTAGAGAAGGTAGAAGCTAATGAGTAATACAGGAATTTGGGACTCTGGTTTATTCCCTGAGATTAACGAACATACGGAAAGTTCGTATTTTACAAAAGACGACCTTGAATTTTTGAAAAACTCTCAGCAAAAAATAAAAACGACTTTAGATTTGATAAAAAATACTCCTCGAAATGAGTTTGTTTTTTCTGAGCCTATTGATATCAATTTGATTAGCGATCTGGCATTATCTCAGCACCTAAATACTGTTATTGTAAGCCGACAAATGCTCTGTCGTCCTAGATCTGTTCGGTGTGGGAAAAAGCAAATAGATTGTGAATTGATTAGCAGAACTGAAGACCTATATAAATTGCAAGGAATGCAGTATGACCTAATAATTATTAATGAGCCGTCTGATTTTACGGAGTACGAAATTAATTACATAAAGTTTTGGAATCTCTCTGTAGACCAAGCGCAAAGATGCTTGGTTGTTATGTTTGATAGCAAGAAAGAGGTAGAGAAGGAGCAGGCTAATGGATAAAGAAAAACGCCAGATTGCTGCTGTCGTCAAAAAAATGCAAGAATACGACAAACAGCGAGATGAAGAGCTCCGGAAAGATCAGCTAGCTGTAACAATTGCTGAACTTACTGGACGGCCTATAGGCTTGGTAAGAGAAAAGCTTTTTGATGTTGAAGTTCAGGAAGGATTTGTTCGGCTTTTGATTACTATTATTTCCATTGTTTGTGTTTTGACAGCAGTGATTGTCTTGCTGGCTATCTATGTTGACCCTACCTAGATCGGCGATCGCAGTCCTTAAGGAGAAGGTAGAAGACAATGGATAATATAGAAGCCTGGAAGTCTAGCTTGCTGCCTGGAATTGACGAGTACGCAGAGATTTCGCCTTTTGTAAAAGATCAGCTTGAATTCTTGAGAAACTATCAATATCTTCAGCAAATAAGAAAAACGACTTTAGATTTGATAAAAAACACTCCTCGAAGTGATTTTGTTTTTTCTGAGCCTATTGATGTTGCCTTGGTTGCTGAACTGGCATTATCTCAACACCTGAATACTGTTGTTATAAGCCGACAAGAAATCCCTCATTTTAGATTTACTCGACAGGGGAAAAAGCGAATCGTTTTTGAAGTGATTCGCAGATCTCAAGACTTGAAGAAATTGCAAGGAATGCAGTATGACTTGATAATTATCAATGAGCCGCTTGATTTTGCGGAATACGAAATTAATTACATAAAGCTGTGGAATCGCTCTGTAGAACAAACGCAAAGATGTTTGATTGTTATGTTTGACAGCAAGAGAGAGTATAGGGAAATGCCAGCTATCTATGTTAATTTTACCTAGATCGGCGATCGCAGTCCTTAAGGAGAAGGTAGAACAGAAGGTTGTCAAAAAAGATGTGGAGGCGCTCTGGACTCCACATCCAGAGAACAAGCCACAACAACAAGCCTATTACTCACAAATAGATCGTTTGTTCTACGGCGGAAGTGTAGGCGGGGGCAAGCTAGGGGTTTGTTACTCGATTTCATGGGCTTTGAGCAACATACCTTGTTTTACGGTGGAATGCTATGATGAGTTTAAGCATTTAATACCGGAACAAATAAAGCGCATGGACACAAAAGTTTTGTCTTGGGATGGAACTTGGAAAAGTTTTTCAGAATTGAAAATTGGCGATCGAATAATGAATCCCGATGGACAGCATCAAAGCATTCTTGCGATATACGAGAGGGGGTTTAATCAAGTTTATCGTGTTGGGTTTGAAGACGGAACTTTCGTTGACTGTAGTGCAGACCATCTTTGGTCTTGCTGGGAAGCGCAAACAAATTCAAGACGAAAAAGCTCGGCTGGGCTAAAGGCTATGTTGCCAACAGATACTCCAATTGGATGGAATACAAACTACATCCAAAGGGCAAGAGTCGTGACAACCGATTTTTTGTGCAAAGAACTTGCTAAAGGAAGAAATTTTATTTTTCCTGTCAATGCCCCTTTGAATTTTACAAATTTGCATAGAGGAATGGCTGAAAGAGCTTATCTTTATGGAGCATTGATAGGAGATGGATCTTTGCCAGAAAAGGGAATGATTTACACGCTGCATTCAGCGGATGAATGGATTATTGAGCGTTGTACAAGCATTTTGGAAAACTGGAAAAGATATGACTGCCAAGACAGAAATATGGCAAGAATCACAATAAAAGATCGGTGGGTAGACCAATGGGCACGAAATAGTGGATTGAAAGGTAAGAAAAGTTGGGACAAGTTTCTTCCGGAAGGGTACTTAAAGGAGTCTTTAGACTTTCGTTGGGCATTAGCGCAAGGGCTTTTTGACACAGATGGATACGCAGCCACTAACAAAAACGAGGTCTCATATACTTCTGTTTCAAAAACATTAGCTGATGGAGTTGCCAGCCTAGTTAGAAGTCTGGGGTTTTTGGCTAAAGTATTTGAAAAGCAAGGCTATTGTTATATTGATGGAGAAAAAGAAGCAAAGCGAATTGCTTACACAGTTCAGGTACAGGGGAATCAAAAACACAAGCTATTTAGCCTGCCAAGAAAGATCAAAAATGCTCAATCGAATGAATCCATGAATTGGGTTGGGAAAAGAGTAGAGTTTGTAAAGCCATTGCTTACGAAAGAATATGGACGTTGCATTAAAGTCAGTAACCCAAATAGCTTGTACATTACAGATGGGTATAATGTCACCCACAACAGCTCGCTAGTAGTTGGTTTGGCGCTTACTCAGCACAACGCAAGCATTATTTTTAGGCGAGAATACTCCCAATTAAAAGGAGTAATTAAAGAATCAAAAAAGTTTGCCCGTGGGCATGGACGCTACAACAACACAGAAAAGACATGGACTGAACTACCAGAAGGTAGAGAGCTGTCATTTGGTGCCGTTCAGTACGAAGATGACGTAGAGAAGTTCCAGGGGCGTGCCCATGACTTCATGGCCTTTGACGAGATCTGTCACTTCACTCGATATCAATTTGATTTCCTAAGTGGTTGGAATCGTCCGAACATCCCTGGGCAGCGTTGCCGAATTGTGGCTACCGGGAATCCGCCCACCACTCCTGAAGGTCAATGGGTGAGAGAATATTGGGGGCCATGGCTGGATAAAACCCATGAGCTATATCCCTACCCGCCGGGCGAGGTGATTTGGTACATCACTGTTAGCTCAAAGGATGAAATTGTGCAGGTGGGAGGCGATCGCCCTGCACCTGTAGAGAGGGTCGTAAAAGGTAAAACAAAAGTCTTCTATCCCCACAGCCGTAGTTTCATCCCAGCCAAACTAAAAGACAATCCATACCTGGATGAGGCCGCATATCTTTCAACGCTGTATGGCCTCCCAGAAGCCCTTCAAAAAGCGCTGATTGATGGCAGTTTTGACATTGACTGGGAAGACGCAGAAATGCAGGTTATCCCCAGCGAATGGGTTGAGTTGGCCATGCTGCGCTGGGAGAATAGTTGCATGTTGCCAGGCACTCCTCTATCGGCATTGGGTGTTGATGTTGCGCGAGGCGGGAAAGATCAGACGATTATTGTTCCTCGTCGGGGATATTGGTTTGAAGAATTAAAGGCATATCCAGGAGCATCAACCCCAGATGGCTCATACGTCGCTGGCCAGGTAGCCGAATGCTGGGAAGAAGGATGCTCAATCAATATTGACGTTGTATCTGTAGGCAGCAGTCCTTACGACATTCTCAATCACACATACCCAAATGTAATTCCGATCAGTGGTGGAGAGAAATCGATCAAGTCGGATAAAAGTGGCAAGCTATCCTATTACAACAAACGAGCAGAGCTTTATTGGCTGTTCCGAGAGGCGTTAGACCCTGATAGCGGGAAAAACTACTGTCTGCCCAGGAGTGAGCGGCTGAAGGCTGAGCTATGCACGCCAAAGTGGAAGCTTATTCCGCCTATTGCTACCGAACCGCACAAAAACGGGAGAATTCAGATCACGCCCAAGGAGGAGGTAAAAGAGACGCTTGGGCGATCGCCAGACGAAGCGGATAGTGTTGTCTATGCCTCGCATGAGGGAATTACTGAATTTGAGCCCATCCAATACAACCTAGACAAACGAGATATTGCACCCAAAATGCCAGAAATTCAGGTGCAACACTCGTTTAGTCGTCCAAAGCGGTCACGGAAAGGGTGGCGTTGAGAACTCAAAAATCCTCTCAATATATTTTTCTTCAATCCCTGCTTTGCGACATCCCGCTGGAGTGGCGCAAAAATATTGATTGTCGCCATCGTTTATAAACCCGCCAGCTTTGACATAGCTTAGTTTTTCCATCTCTAATAAAGCAATAAAATCTTCGTCGTTTGGCAGGCAGCTTGAACAATAATAATTCCTAAATCCGCGAGATTTTGGATGGATGTGGCTGCCACATCCGGTCATGTGGATAATAAGTTCAGCCCATTCTTTTTGCATTTTCCTTCCTTCATTTTTCTTTTGATCGCCATCTTTCCCTTCTTCGTTTTTCCGCTGCCGCCTTCCAGCAACACTCACACAACCCCTTTGCGTAGTGCGATCGCCAGGGACAGCAGTCAGGAACCCTGGCAGGTAGTTTTTCGAAAGGGATATCGGTAACGCTGGATTTACCGCAATCCTTGCAGATGATCCTCTGGTATTTGTCAATTTGACCTCTTCTAAAGCGCTCTGCCCAACTCTTGCGAGCAGTGTTGGAGCTGTGGCACTTTGGGCACTGGATCATAGAGCTGCCACCCTCTCTAATTCCGCGATCGCTGTATCTGGTAGACTCAGATACAGCACACTAACATCAAACTCAGGTAGCACCTGCATTATTAGTGCTACTCCCGCAGATTGGTTACTGATCAATTGTCCAGCTGCCCCAGATAGACAGCAATTGGTGCCGCACCAACGGGATTGATCGTATTGCTCTGTTTTAACGTGGGACAGCAGATGCGACAATAGCTCACCTCGAGTTGGCAAGGTTGCATTGGTCAAGACTGCATCACTCAGATCTGCACCACGCAGGTCTGCACTACGCAGATCTGCACCACGCAGGTCTGCACCACGCAGGTCCACTAATTGACCCTTTTCGCCATTTGTCTCCCAGTACAGTTTACTGTCCGCCAAAATTTGACTAATATCCATACTTTTCTAGCTCCTGATTTCTTTGCTCGATTGCACTCTGTAATTGCCCAGGCTCAGCCTGTTTTGTTTGCCCACAAGCCAAGCCAGTGAACACGACTGAACCGATGACTACAGCCAAGATTAAGTTTTTCATTGCGGTGTTGTTGATAAGCTATGGACTTATATTACCCACTATAAGCCAAAAGTGTATCAGTGGAATTACCTAATTTTCAATGACTGCCAAAATTGTTTCGAGCGGATCCCTCTGGATAGATCGTGCGGCGTAATCCAAACGGGTGGAGCACGTCATAATAATGCGATCGCGTCCGCACTTTAAAGTATCCGTTCAATCCTGGCGTGATCAATTGCCCGTCCACCAGGATTTTGAGCCATGGTTCCGCCCAACCTGAGAAAATGTTGGTTCGACCATCTGAGAAAACCTGAGTTTTACCCTGGTTGACATTTAGGCCATAGCCTACCCTGAATTGCCTAATCCCATCGTCACTGATTGTTGCTCCCTCACCGGAGAGTAATGGCATCGTGACCCCTTTGCCGTTGTCAGTTTGTGTTTTGCTCGACTCAACGATCGTAACAATCCTCCCTTTTACAATCTCGACGTAAAATTCTGTTCCGCGAGCAGTCACAGAGCGACCTACGTAATCAGCTACCCCAAAATAGCTGACCGGGCTGGTAAACCGTCTCACTCTGGCGAAAACGGCCCCGGATCGCACCGTCAGCACCGTTTGCTTCCCGCCATTCCTGGCACCCAGCCGGGAAAACCACATAGACGCTGTGGGCGACATTACCCGTACTGTGCCTATATTGCTGTCCAGCTGTAGGTAGTCTCCTCTGGATGCTGCGATCGCAGTTCCTTCTCCTACCCGGTAAACGTTACTTCCTTTGTAGAACAAAACGCTTCTGGACTGGGCAATCGCGGGAGTGCTAATCACCAAAATACTTAGTGCTAAACCTACCTGCCTCAATTTGCAAAGCATCCTCCGCCCATTGCATGTCGTTGAGAGGTTCGTTGTACTCGATCGCAAGGCCGCCCAATAGTTTGTCATTTTTCACCTGGCACATAATTTGACCCACTGCCCCAGAGGATTGCAACGCGCCAACCATCGGGTCTGTAGGCTCTAATTTGGTTGTATCAATAGAGTAACATTTCCCTTGCGAAATAGTTGTGAACCGCTCAAAATCTACTCCTTTTTGAATCGGATACGTCCCATTTATTCGATCGTAATTTGGTGCCGTCCATTGATAATTTTGTCTAAAGCTTGAGTAGTATTTACCGTCTTGTTCTGAATATACAAGCAAGAATGCCCTTACTATTTTCTGCGCTTTCAATTTGTCCGCAGATGCCATAATCTTTGTGGCCACTGACTTTAAGTCACTAGACACTTCCGACTCACGAGGATCTAACGCTGTCAGAATCTTGTCGGTTTGCCGAATATTTCCCAAATTAAATGTATTCACCACAAATGTTTTTATCCCCACAAACAACCCAACAGCAACCGCGCCTATGGAGGTAAGCGCAAGTCCTATCTTTTTAACAGATTCCGCCATTTTTTCCGTGCTTTTGGCGGCTTGCTCTATGTCAATCTCCATCATCCTGGTAACGAAAGAAGAGAAGGTGCTCACCAATTTGACGGACTCACCTTCTTGCTGATCGACATCTGCGATCGCACCTACCAAGGATACTACTTCTTTGCCGTCTGTGAACGACTCAAACTTGAGGAAAGCCTTTACCCCATCGGCCTTTCGAGAAGCAATGGGCAATGCACTTTTCTTACCCATCGACTGCATTGCCATCTCGGTATTCTTGTCTCTGAGATCGATCGCTGCCGCCCTACTCGCCTCAATCCATTTATCATGTGCCTCCCAGATATAGTGAGGCATCAAAGTTTTAACATGTTGCCCAATCACCTCGCGCTGCACCTGCTCAAAATCACTAAACCCCCAGATTTTTGCTGCTGCCGGAGAAAAATGACTGACGATAAATTCGTCATTTTTCTTAATAACAATAATCAGCCCAATCTCAGTATCAAAATAGTGAGAGGCTTTCTGATAAATGTACTCTGGCAGGGCGATAGACATAATGCTATATTGGACGAAATTATAAGGTGTCCACATGGATCCTAGCATTTTTGAGTTAACTTTAGAGCAAGAATTACAGATAGCACAAATCAGATTTGCAGTAGAAAAAGCAAGCCGTGAACAACTGGGCGAGATGCTATTGCAATTAGCCACTCAGTTGGCCGTAAAGGATAATATTATTAAAGATTTTCTGAGGAAAGTGTGACTGACACGAAAGACGATAGCCTGGTTGTTGTTGCAGAGACAAAAAACACCCTGCGGGGGGTGTTGCAGGGTGTTTAGAACGGTCAACTATATAAAAGTATTGTATCAGAGTATTTCCTTTAGTTCCTTTTTCGCCCATGCTGCTTTGTGGGCTACTTCGGCTCCTACGCCTTGAATTATCAACCCAGCGCCATACCGCCTTCGAGCTAATCCTAATTCGTCTGGTTGCCCTGGACTACGATAAAAGAGTAAAACTTTAGGTAGGATTACATAATCCCGATCTTTTAAGCACCTATCCAAAGTGTCATGATCGCCATCCTGGTAGTTGTATCCCTCATTGTAATTGAGGTCTAACAATGCCGCCTTAATGCCGTCAGACAATTCCTCCCAATGCGGGATGGTTTTACTGAGAGGTATCCAAAAGTCTCGCTCTAGCAAGATTCTGAACTCCTCGTCAGCAAACTCTCGAGTGATTGGGCGATCGCCCATGCTTACCCGGTGTCCGTTGCTGTAATAAGTCTGCCCCCATCCGATAGTGGGAATACCCTTAGAATCAAGATAGGGCTCTAGCTCTACAGTTTCACACAACTGGATGTAGGTGATAGCATCCTGCGGGATTCTGTTGCTAACAGTCTTAAACGCTAATGCTTCCTTGGCTGGCTCTAATACAGCCCCTTGAGGGGCACCTACTTTTTTAGATTAGGAACCTTAACGCCTTGCTCCTTAAGGTATCCAAGTCCGTGATCCATGATAAGGTAGGTAGGCTTAGATTTGGCTCGCAGCCATTTAACAAGGATAGCCATATCCTTTTCAAAGTAAGGGCACAGACACCCGGCACTTCCCCAACTTGTCGCTCTATTCCTGTCCGAATGCATACGCAAAAGGCTTCTCTGGAGCGGGAATCGAGGTTCCAATGGTACTACCCACTGACCATATCCGTCACTACTTCCTGGGTCATAGCCAAGGTCATCTACTGCCCCAATATCATACACACCCTCTGGACATGGGCGCATTGATCCCGAATAGTCGTCAGGAGGCCAAACCACATCTTGGGCGTATGCCTGTCCGCTGCACACCACCAGCTTGTCCACAACGCGATCGCCGTTCATCAGGTACAATCCAAAAACTTTAAGCCCATGCTCATCGTACTTGCCCGACCAATTGCAGTACAGATAAATGTCTTGCTTGGCAGCTGGGGCAACAACGGGAGGAGCTTTGCGGTATAGGTCTTGGAACTGGATTTTCTGTTCTTCTGTAAGGAGCTTGTCCAGAAGCTGAAAAGCCTCTACTTGTCCAGGTAAGCCCTTGTAAAACTTGGCGGCTTCGACCATTTTGATAGTGGGCATTATGGTTTATCCTCAAAATTTATAATTTTGCAAATTATCCAGCCAGCAATTTGCAAAAAAAACGAGTTCATTTTTGTTTTTTTTGCTTGCCTATACAAGCAGTATCCAGGCTGAATATAAACAATATCTGCTGAGCAACCGCTAGTTTCCTTTTTTATGGTGATCTGGCTAAACATCAGATCAACTCCATTAATTTATTTCGAGCAATATCAATAACCCTATCTGGCTGCCGTTCCTCACCCATTGGTACAGGCTCAAGCATTACCTGTTTTCCAGCTCGCACCGAATCGTCAACAATGCCCCGAATATCGTCCACAACGGGCACTTTGTCTAATCGAGACTGCAACCCCTGCACGACATCAACCAAGTGCCCTACGGCTTTGTTACTCAGCTCTGCATGAGCCTTAATTTCGGTTAGCTCTATTGGAACATTAATCTCTTCCCGCTCAAAATCTTCGCGGTTGGGACCGATCACACCTTTGGGCGTCCAGAAAGCAACGTTGCCTGCCTTGAAGCGTCCTGCGATCGCACCGATGGCTGACATGCCCGTGACAACCGGGATAATTTCCCGCAACCCAGCAGCTAGCCCAGGCGCATTAAATTCGTCTGCACAATTAGCGGCTTTCCCCCAGAACGCAGGAGAGCTGGCTACTGCCCCGCCAGAGGCAAGTAGTCCCAGGAGCGAGGCGTTGATAGTGAGAGATTGAAGAGCGTGTTTAGGAGCCATTTTTGATACACCAATTTAGCCTACAGGATAGCACAGGACACGGGTTGCTGGGCTATCCCTTGTGCGACCAATGTCTGCTCAGCCAATTGCTTGTCTAGGATGGATGCCCAAGCCCTAAGGTATACGGCGACTGAGTCAGCATCGGAAGCTTCAAGCTGTTTTCTTCCAATTTTTCTCATCACCGCTGGATTTGAGCAGGTTTCTAAATAGCCAATATCTTCGGTTGTCAATCCTATGGCAATTAGCTGTTTGATCACGTCATACAAGGGTCGCCCAGTTTGTGAGCAAGTGTTGTTAGCAAAAACACTCCAGCTTGCACCAGTGGTTAATCCACAGTCTTTTGCATTAAAAGCCAGTCCTGCATTTTTTGTAAGCAAGCCACAGTTGCAGCATTCGGTGTCAAACCAATTATATTCAGGATTAGTCTCCACATCATCCGCTGTCCGTAGTAGCAGATCGATCAGATATCGTGATGGTGTTGCCATGCTAGCCTTCCTTCTCCCAAAAACAAGAAACTCTATGCGCCAATCCAGATAAAATAACTTTTTTGTACCAATCAGCAGGATACTCGCCTCCTCTGGCTTTTATAACCTCATCACATATATCTTCCCATTCCTCTTCCGAACGCGCTAGCTCTAGCCCTCTAATCTCTTCAGGTGTCAACATCAAAATCCTCCTTTTACTTTTGCAGCATTTTTTGCGAACCATTCCCGGCGATCGCCCCACCCTTTCTGGTACCCAAACTTATGCCCAGTATGGTATGCAACTAAAATTAAAATAGCAAAAATTAAATATTGCATTGGGCGGATCTCCTATACCCGTATTGTTTTTTGTTGATAGGAACCATCTCAACAAGCTTTGATTCCAAAAGTGGCTGATACCTATTCCTTATTGTACGATCAGCAACTGAAAGTCTTGTTGCCAGCTGCCTTACGGTTAATGGACTTCGGTCTTTAGGTAGTGCACGAAGTAGCTCAATAGGCTCAAGGTAGGTGTATGTTTTACTCATTATTCAGCTTGTTACTATACTCCAGATTGTGTTTGCACATTGACTCTACCAGGCCATCGTCAATCTCTCGAAACTTCCCCATCTCACCAATGGACAAAGCTAGTACTTGCAAGCTTTGTAGACAATGGTAGACATTCCATACTTTATCAAAATCCGTATTGCTCATTTACTTCTATCTCTCTTTCCTCAATATCAATATCTCCCTGTGTAACAAATCTCACCTCACACCCCGCCGCTCGTAACTCTTTTGCTCGTTGCCTTTGCTTATCTGATATTACCCCATCTTCAGCTTTTACTTCAACAAAAGAAGCAATGCCATTTTTGAGCAATAATAAATCCGGAATGCCTGCTTTACTTGCTCTAATTATTTTAATGCAGCAATAGCCTTGCTTTTGATAAAAATCAATCAATTTTTTCTGAATTTTTGACTCTAGCATCACACCACCAACTCACACAATGACAATTGGTCTGAATCAAGCCCTAAAACATCTTTTGTGAATAACTCTGAGTTCCCGTATCTCAAAATGCTTCGTCCTCCATGAATGTGTTTCTTGTGTTTGCTAAGAATAAATGCTTCTTTCTTTGGCGGAATTCTTCCATCATCGTAATACAAATCCATCAAAACTACGTATGACGTTGGTTCTTTTTTGAACCTGGCCTTAATTGTTTTGTTTGTAATTCCAATTTTGTAGTAATATTTCCCGTTGTGATAAAAACGAACATAGTAAAGCCTTCCTGGAAGCTTGGTTGAATATCCGCCAACTTGACATTCCCCACATCTGTGCCCTGTTTGCCAGTTTGCCCAGGATATAGAATTTAAATGTTCATTTGGGCATTTGAATTGAAGTTTTTGCTTGCTATCTTTGTAAACAGACAAAAGAGTATATCCAGCAGATTCAAAAGAGTTTTTTACATCACAAGCCAAAACTCTCTTTTTTGCGCAATAAGCACATCGTGTTCCATTCCTATTGAATCCAGTCCAAGAAATTTGCCAAAAATGATTTTCTGGGCATAGCAAATCTAGTTTTTTGTTGGCAAAAGTGTACGAAGAAAGCAATTTGTAGCCATGCTTAGCAAGCTCTTGCTTTACATAGTTTTCTGTAACATGCCCTTCACAAAAACTACATCTGACGCCAGACTTAAAGTTGTTCCACGAAACTAGATACCTGTGCGCATTGGGGCAAATGCATTCTATTTTAGTTTTTGCATTCTTATAATCGGATAAAATTTTATACCCTTGATTCCGGAAGTATTTTTTAACATAATCATTTTCTACTATTCTCCCAGTGCAATAAGCACATCTAATCCCTTGCTTTAAGTCAGAAAACTTGATTTTATGCCTGTGTCCAAAATTGCAAATAAAGTCGAGTTTTTTTGTTGCCTTCTCATAGGGAGAAATTAGTGTATATCCTAAATCTTCAAAGAGCTGCCTAACTTCTGCTTCTGGTATTACTTGACCTGCACATTGAGCACAGCCATGCCCACGACTAAAATTGTTGTAAGAAGTAAAATGACGATGTCCTGACAGGCAACAGGCTTCCATTTTTTTTCTTGAGCTTTCGTACCGATCTAGCAGCTTGTATCCTTTAGCCTGGAATTGCAATTGGACGAATTCATGTGTTAGCTTAGCGGTCATGGTGATCCTCTAGTGCAGGATTACAACCCTTGGGTGTTAGCGCACCGCGAAGGGTCTGTTTTTGCTTTTAATACCAAAATCTTTCTTGAAAATATTCACAGTATAATCTAGCTTGTTGACAACCCTGTTATATATTTTATCCTCAATCCCCCCTTCTCCGAACACCCAATAAACCTTGCTGTAAAGTCGTTGCATTGTTGTTAAGCGCGCAATTCCTTGTAAGTAAGACAAGGCTGAAAAGTCAATGTTATAAAAAACGATTGCTTCCGCTTCAGAAAGGGCAATTCCTTCTCTCCCCGAAGTAATTTGCAGGACAATAGATTTATCTGTCCTCCTAAACTCATCAATGTCATTGGTTGCGGCGTCGCTCAGCCCATCAAGCAAGGCTTTTGCTTCGGCGGTGAACTTATGGAAAATGACTATCTTTTGTCCTGCAAAGCGATCGCGGATAAAGTCTACTTTGAAATTGCTGAGCGTCATTGATGTTCGCGGCTCACCCTCTACTGGGTCAAATAATATCGTGCCCGAATGGATCTGGTGAATCTTTTGCTGAAGCGCCGCTGCTCCATCTGCTGACACAGTGTGAGTTTTGCCCACTACTATGCCGTCAGCAACCATTCTTTTAGTGAGGTCTTTCACAATCTGAGGCTGTGGCACCCACAGGATCTCTTCTTCGATTTGGTTTATAAACCCAGCTTGTGCTTGGGTGAACCGGATCATGTACGACTCAATGATGGGCGAAATCTCATCTAAGCGTGCATCCGAGTAATCGTTAACAGTCCCCTGAGGTAGGACTTTTTGCTTGATGTTGACATACTTGTGCGCCCATTTATAAAAGTTTGGCTCAGGAAATGGGGAGTGTTTTGATAAGTTAAATTCGTGATAAAACTGGCTGTACGATTCTGGCGTAAAAGTCGCAGAGACTAGTATGATTGGAACATTGCTGAATTTTTGCTTAAAAAGCTGATATCGCTTAGAAGGCTTTGGGTAGGCAGAAAAAACGTGACACTCATCTACTACTACTAAATCGAAATCACCTTCTATTTTGTGAATAGATTCATGATTAGTGATCTTGATTGAATACCCTGGACAAAGGGTATCATAATCTCCTTGAATGCTGCTCATTGCCTTTTTTTTAGTCAGAAAAAGCACTGATTTAGCACCGTAAAGCCTTGCCGTCTCTAAAGCAATTAGCGTTTTGCCTACTCTGCATTCACAAGAAAGAGCAAGTAAATGTTTCTCAGCAAGTATCTCATACCCTTTTTTTGCGAGATTTACTTGATACTCCCTTAGTTCCATTTACCTTCCCCTTCTTTGGACGCGACTCCCATTGCTCAAACGCTTTCACCCAACTGGCTTTACGCTTTTCTTCGATCGGTCGCAGGTCAGCCACCAAGACCGAGGTAGGAGCAGCATCCCACGCCCAAAGCACATCGACATAGCCAAACTGCTCCTCTTTTGTGACTTTACCGATCCAGCCAGTCACGCTGACCTTTTTAACGATGCTACCAAGGGTTATGGTGTTCATCCATGAAAATCTCCAAGATACCCCCACCTCGGAATCAGGTGGGGGTAATTGACAGAGCCGCCACCCTCTCCAATTCAGCGATCGCCAATTTAGGATCTGCCTGGTATAGCACATCAATCCTAAACTCAGGGAGTACCTGCATTATTAGTGCAATTCCCGCAGATTGGTTGCCGATCAATTGCCCAGCGGTCTCGACTAAGTCAGGAATGTCTTTGCCAAAACTTGACCTGATTGCAGCCATAAGATAAGACAGCAGCTCAGCTTGGCTAGGCAATGGCATGTCAGACAAAATTGCACCATTTAGGTTTGTTTTATCCAATCTGGCACCTCTCAGATCGGCACGATTCAGGTTAGCGCCAGTTAGGTCAGCGCCAGTTAGGTTGGCGTAAGATAGCAATGCGCCAGTTAGGTTTGTGTAAGATAGCAATGCACCTCTTAGGTCGGCACCCATTAGGTTTACGCCACTCAGATTAGCCCCGCTTAGATTTCTCCCCTCTAGATCCGCTTGCCTCCCTCCATTGCCTTGGAACCAGAGGTGGTGTTGCTTTAAGATTTCTGTGAGATTTTCCATGACGCTCTATTTTGGCTGACAGTTGGGCGATGGCACTCTAGACTTTGTGACACTCCCCGCACTAAAGGGACGAGGCTTCTTAAGTTAGACTAAGAGAACTTGCCGTTTCTTAGCTTTACCTTACACGGGGCTGTCACAGCCCCTCTAGACACTCCGCTCAAATCAATATTGAACTTCGTGCTTACTTTTCTCATGATATTGGCTGCACCATTGGAATCTGCATTGATGAGCCAGTTTTGAGCAGTTTTGTAAAGACCTCGGAGAATTCGTTTTCCTGATGCTTTCCACCCTTCAGGTTTTTCACCGAATGCAGGTAGGAAGTCATTATAATCCGTTCACCGCCTTAACTACCATAGACAGATTTAGCATATCTGTCGTTTGAGAGAAAATCGTTGAAGTCTCGCGGGTGATTTTTGGGAAATACTTGGCGGTTTCGTATTTGGCATCAGCACCTTCCCCCGACACCTTCACTCTGTGCCCGCCCTCAGCAATCAAGCGGCAAGATGTCTTTTCAATCGTCACTTTGTACGTGGTTTTGTTACTTAAATCCTCAAGAATCTTTTTAAGGCATTCAAGTTGTTCGTCAAAATCGTCTGCGCATTTTTCTCTTTTTGCTTCTTCCATAATTTTCTCCAGTAACAATAATAGTATTTTGGCTTATAGTTGGGCGAGTTGTCAACCTTTCAATTTCTCTCGTTGCTCCACCGTCAACATCGCCCACAGTTCTTTCTTTTCCCCCGGCTCAAAAGATTCACTTAGCGCCGCCTTAACGGCCTCTCTGGCGTCGGGATTGTCGATTAGGTCTATTAAGGCGATCGCGTCTTCAAAGTCGTTTGATGGGCGTGTGAGTGCGTGATGAGCTTTAATCATGGGGCTGAACCCACTTAAGATTGCGTCTTTGAGCCATATCGCAAAGCGTTTCTACAATTAAAACGCGATCGTATTTCAATGCGTCAATCAACTCATCAGCCATATACACAGCCATAAATGCAGATTCTTCTGCGTCAATGTCATTTAATCCTTCATTGGCAGCCAACCCATGCAAAGCCATGGCTGCAAAATATTCACGCTTGGTCAGTTGTGGGATTTCCATAAAATTAACCTCGCCTAAGGAGCACTTACCACAGTAGACCTAGGCGAGGTTATTCGGCTTGCTACCGAAACTCTATTATCGCGCTCTTCTACTGTGGTGATCCAAATATGGCTCATTGTGGGGTGGATTGTCAAGAGCGATCGCAAAAGCAATCGTCTGGTTCGTATGGCACCCATCTTGGATCGACGTTGATGGGTTGGACAACGATGATGGGCATTCCATTTGCCACGTCTCTGTGACGCTGTAGGCCGTCTTCGGATTCCAGGTAATCTATCTCATCCCAGGTGACAACATCGGGTCGTCCTGACTTCGTGGCGAGGGTCACGGTTGAGGTGTTGTAGGCAGTGACGGCGTAGCGTTTGCCGTTGATGTGATGGGCGATCATGCCAGGAATAGCTGTGGGAGGCTGTTCCGTTTTGGCACTGGGCTTGTAAGAACCAGGAACGTAAACGTGAATGTTTTGTTTTTGAAATACCTTGATCTCAGTTTCGCTTAATTCGCCGCAGACTAAGACAAAAGGTATCCCACATGAGTTGTTAGCACCGTACCGCTTTAGTTGACGAATGGTTTCGCCCAGGCTTTGGATCTCTGTTTTGATTTCGACGGCAACACGGAAATCAATACTACGTCGTTCTTTGCTTGTGATTTCTTTCGACTGTCCGCCTTCTCTCCATGTTGTTTTTGAGTCGTACTCAATTTCTATTGTCACTAGAATCAGCGCATCTACGTGAAGACGTTGCTGTCTGTCCCACAGTGCCTCCAAAGAAACAGTCACCTTAACCGGAGCAACAGATTTAGCTAACCATTCGTCTAACGGTTGCTTGTTAGGATTACCACCAAGAATAGGCGGCTGACAGTCTAAAAGGAACTGCTTAATCTCTTCAGGGTCAGCCAAAGCTAAAGCTGTTTGTACCCGGTCATGCAGCGGTGTTGTCTTGCGTTCTTCGGTGTGAGGATAGGTTGCAGGCGTTAAGTCCATAAAATTAATCTCCGGCATAGGCTTGGGCATTTACCACAACGCCAGAGCTATACCGGAGACCTTCGCCATTGCTGGCAAACTTTTATTTATTCCCCATCAAGGGATCTGACGTTGTGGTATTCACACTATGGCACTCCCGTGACAAGTGTGTCAAGTCTTGAACTAAGGTGACAGGTTGGTGACAAGCTACCTGTCACGCCTGAAAGCTTTACGCTGCAAGAGCTTTGAGCTTCGCAAAGACATCCGTGACGGGTGTGCGGGGTTTTCCTATAGAGCTATATAAAAAACACATATTATGTATTCTATTATACAAAACACATATGTATTCTCTACATGAGTAGAGAATACTTGTCACACTTGTCACATCAAAAGAATAGAAGGAATGAAGTCTTTATAAGTCAATAGTTCTAGGTGGTGACAGGTTCTAAAACCAACCTGTCACGCATTTTGAATAAAAAAAGGCTAGAGCAATTGATGTGAAAGCTTTTGAGTAGCGTGACAGGTTGGTGACAGGTATTTGTCATAAACAAAAAAAAAGACCCGGAAAAGGTCTTTGTTGCCCCTTTGGGCACAAGTCGATCGCGGGGCTTCCTGTCGGGAAGCTAAAATCTATAACATCTTTTTAATCCCAAAATGACGGCGAGATCTCCCAGTCCCTTTTTCTATGCAATGCCCATTTTTTACCTGCCCTTGCAGCTTGTTGACAAATCTTCCAAATTTTGTCTGGCAGTATTCTTTGCTTTTAGGGTTATAGCAAACTTCATAAAAAACCTCTATAAAATCGTTTGGAGCTATCAGCCGTCCACTGCTATCACGTTTTTCAGCGATCGTCCTTAACTCAGAAAAAGTCTTAAATTCTGTCCCTATGACTGTTAGGCAGCTATCAATAAATCGCCCTAGCAATATGCCTTCTTCATCATCTTCTTCCAATGTTTGCTGAGATTTAACCGGATCCGCTTCTCCTAGCCAAAGCAATGCACCTCTAACAAGCCTGTCCCATGCTTCAAACCCATTTAATTTGCTACGAGATTCGTCCATTTCTTTACTCAGCATAAAAGCTTGAAGGATTGTAATTGCAGCGGGGAAAAGAAGCCCTCGAGCTTGTTTTGCATGAGAAAAAATGTCTTTCACTTCATAGTCAATATCCTGTGGGCGTTCTACACCACAATCAAGTCGAGTAAGAATAGATCTTCTTACCATGTCTCTTGAAATAGTAAGATTATTCCCATTTGCCATTACCAATGTTTTTGTACTAGGAAAAACCATTTTACTTGCACCTAAAATTCTTCCAGGGTATTCAGGCTTTGTCAGTAAAGACTCAATAATTGATCCACCAAATCTTGAATCAATATTACCGAAAATCAAACTAGATGGTTGATTCAATAATTCACTAACAATAACCTTTTCTAGCTCAATAGGTTCAGGATTCCAAGTCCTTTCGGATTGCGCTCTCCCCGTTTGAATGATTGTTATGACAGAAGCAAGTGTCCCTTTCCCCGATCCAGGGGTGTGGGCGTTTGTTATGAAGCATGGAGCGTAATCGTACATGTGTCGGCTAACAGCAGTCAATATCGCAGCGATCGCACTACTCCTATCGACAGATGTCGCTGTTAATTTATTGGAAACCCCTAGCAAATCCTTAAAATGAAACTCTCTTAAAAAATGCTTCAAGAATCGAAGTGAATCATGGGCATCTAACTCATTAGGAGTAGGGTGAAAATTGAAAGTACCAATATTTGAAGACAAAATTATCTTCTCTTCTTTGTAATATCCTGGGGTTTCTGTAATAGTCCCATCCCAGCGAAGCAATGGCATTCTTGCTACTCTGTCCAACTGCATTAATTTTTGCCATTGCCCTTCTTTCACAAAGCTTTTAGCAATTCTGTCAGGACACGAAGAAATAACGTCATTATTCTTTGCTGTGTTTTTCCTAAACGAAAATCTTTTTTCTATTTCAACGTGTGCTTTATCAGGGTCAAGCGCATCAATCATCCTGACACTTCCGTCAGCGTTTGTTAAAATTCTTGATACCCATTTTTCTCCTGTTGAAGTGCCTTGTACGTATATTCTTTTTAAATAGCGTTCTTCAGTAGATAAAGCACAAACCATTGAATCCACAATCTTGTCATAAGCCACCTCTGTTAAGTTGATTTTAACTTTTGAAAAGGCATCCTCATTCCCAACCTGATCCAACTCACCCAACTCACCCTGATTCACTTTTGCCCCATGCCCGTTCGTCTCAGGTTTGACTAGTGCAGCAATCTCCTCATCGCCATACCCTTGCTCTTTTAGCTGTTGAACCCAATCCAAAAAATCTAAACCACCCTTATCGGAAATCCATTCCGGTGCCCAACGTGCGCTGTCAGGCCATGGCCGCCACTGCCTAGACATTGGATACGCCGCGTGCATCGCCGCAACTTTTTTTAGCCCTGGCAAGTCCTGATCCGGAACCAATACAATCCGACTTTCAAATCCCTGAAACCAATGCTTATCTCGAGACGGCTTAAATCCGTTAGCAAAAGCCACAGCAGGAATGCCTAATTCCCAAGCCATATCTGCTTTAGGTGGCCCCTCAAGGATGAGGACTTGCTCAGCGCCATTTTTTAACGCGGCGATCGCCTCAGTGTATCGGTAAGGCAACAAAACAGACGTGTTAACCCCACTCGGATCCATCCACGTCTGTTTTTTACTTTGTCCATTGTAGGTTCGGACTTCATCGACAATTTTGTTCCCGTTTTTATCGTAGAACGGGTACCGAAACTCAACGCCAGATGGACGCTCTTTGACCCAATCCTCCTTATCTGGCACCCACTTGCCCCACACACCACTCTCTGACTCTCCGAGGTATACAAACCCGTTGTAGATATCTTTGGGCTTGCGGCTATTGACCTCTGTTCCACAAAGGATAAGCTTTCCCTCATCTCCAATCCGACACTTATCGTCCTTATCTCGACCACAAACAGGGCAAGGTAGACGCTTGCCCGAACCGATAAATTTAGATGTTGTCATTTTGCTTCAATAATTAGCTAAATTTTGCGCAGCCGATTAATTTTGAGGAGTTTTGAGTTTGTAGTCCATTACAAGGCGGCGTAGCATTTCTGATACGGTGACACCGCCCATCTCGTCTGCAATGGCAATGGCCTTAGCCTTCTCAAAATCTGATAGAGCTGTGTAAATAGCAATTCTTTTTAACGGCTTGCGGTCGAGCATGTTCATGTTGTAGGCTTGAAATTGTTCAAGACTAATATACCACATAGCGCAGAGATTCCAATCATATTCTTCCAATGTCACATCCCCAAAAAATCTGGGCACACTAAAAATACGAAAGTCAAAGGAGCCGAACATGAACGCCACCGAATTACCGAGCCTAACCGATGCGGGCATTGCCGCGATCGTCTCTAACAAACCCAATGCCGTTGTAGCGATCGCCCGGGCACTGAAACGCCAAGAAGCTGCTCAGTTTGCACGTCTGGAAGAAATCTGGGGCAACGGTAATGTCTAAAGCCTTGACGATGGACGGCATAGGCTATGGCGATGGCTATGGCTATGGCTATGGAATAGGCGATGGCGCTGGCGATGGCGATGGCTATGGCTATGGAATAGGCGATGGCGCTGGCATGGGCTATGGCGATGGTCATGGCTCTGGCGATGGCTATGGAATAGGCGATGGCGCTGGTCATGGCATAGGCTATGGCGCTGGCTATGGCGATGGCGCTGGCATGGGCTATGGCGCTGGCTATGGCGATGGCTATGGCGATGGCGATGGCGATGGCGATGGTCATGGCTATGGCTATGGAATAGGCGATGGCTCTGGCTCTGGCGATGGCTTTGGCTATGGATAGAGCGTAGTTTTCTCCTGTCAGGAACCCCATAGCTAAAGCCACTGGAGCTTTAGCTATATAAAAGATGCTGGGCACAGCACAAATGGAAAGAATTTCAGACCGGGGAGTGTCAAGGGGTCGCCAAGCTCCCGGAGGTTCCTGATGCTGATCAATCCCCAAAGAAACTGGGCACAATAAAACCACAGAAGTCAAGGAGACCACATGAACGCCACCGAACTACCGAGCCTAACCGATGCGGGTATCGCCGCGATCGCCTCTAACAAACCTAATGCCTTAACGATGGACGATTTGGAGCGGATGAAGCAACTGGCGCATTATCAGAAACTGGTGAGAGAATCCGATTGGTCGAAGGAGTTGACGACATTGGCGCATTATCAAGCGATGTTGTGCCAGGTTGGCGGGTAGGTTGCGTTTTGGCTAATAGTAGGTTACAGTAAATAAAGCCATTCTACTTAGAGGTTTTTCATGGAAATAGGAGATTACGTAATTTGCCGAACCTACTCTGCGGGAGTATTTGCGGGCACATTGTCCAAACGTGACGGCAAAGAGGTTACACTAACCGATGCTCGCCGCTTGTGGTATTGGTCGGGCGCGGCCAGTTTGTCAGAGCTGGCCGCGCGAGGTACATCAAAGCCTAAAGAGTGCAAATTCCCAACAACTGTTAAAGAAATACTTTTATTGGAAGCAATTGAAATACTTGCTGTATCTAACGCAGCACGTAAATCAATTAAAGAGGTGCCCGTATGGTCAGAATAGGCTATGGCTCTGGCTCTGGCTATGGCGATAGCTCTGGCTATGGCTCTGGCTCTGGCTCTGGCTATGGCTATGGCGATGGCTTTGGCTCTGGCTCCGGCTCTGGCTCTGGCTATGGCTCTGGCGATGGCGATGGCGATGGCGATGGCGATGGCGATGGTCATGGCTCTGGCTCTGGCTCTGGCATAGGCTCTGGCGATGGCTTTGGCGATGGCTCTGGCTCTGGCTTTGGCGATGGCTCTGGCTCTGGCTCTGGCTCTGGCTATGGCTCTGGCTCTGGCTATGGCTATGGCTCTGGCGATGGCGAATAGGTCGCCGTGATACAATCTGGGGAAAAGTCAACATCTACCCATGGCTGATCCCCTCCTCCCAAAAGTCCGACGATATTTTGTAAATCTCTGGAAATCCCTGCAAGGCGACGCCAAAGAGCCTCCCATGCAGGGAAATTTTCGTTCGCACTCACGGCTCTGGGGCACAGAGAAAACACCCAGTGGACGAAATTACGACCTCGAGATCCACGAATTCCCGATCCGCGACGAAACTGGCAAAGCCCGAGAATTAATTGAGCTGACTGAGTGGTGCCCAGAGGTTAACTTTGCGATCGAAACTCTGACCCAGGACTGTCTATCCTCCGCAGACGGGGATGATCAGGGAATTATTATTAACGAAGAAATTCGGGAAGGCGAAGAGGTTGACCCGGAAGTTTTTGTGATTGGGATGGATCTGATCGATCGCCTATTTCACTACGGAGATCTTTCGATCATTATTGAAAGGATGCTCACCTGGGGGGACTGCTTCTTAGAGCTAGGTATTGACATTAATGAGCGAGCAATCACAAAAATCCAAGCACTTCCTACTTTCGAGATGTTCCGCTGCGAGTCACAAATCCCTGTCCCAGTCGAGTTTCCAGGCATTACTCTTTTGCTAAATAAATGGTTTGAGCAGCGACGTTCATGGGAGGGGAGGGATGCAATTCCGTTCCTGCCTATGCAAATTGCTCATTTTCGCTATCGCCGTAAAAACCTATATGGGCGCAGTGTTTTCGGAGCTAGCTTAGAAGACTGGGCACGACTGCGAGAAGCAACAGAGGACTTGGCAAAGGCAAGTAGGGAACTAGGCATTAATCCTACGTGGCATCGAATGAAGCCAGACGCGAATGACGCCTATAGAGCGGCTTTCAGGGAAAATCTGGAAGCACAATTGGAAGAAGGTGCAATTGCCAACTACTACCTACTTCCTGGCGAAGAGATGGGCAAGGTAGGACAGTTAAACCCAGACCTCAAGCCACTTGTAGACACTATCCTAATGTGGCGATCGCGGATTGTCATGGCATCTGGCGTTGCTTCTTATTTATTCACCGGACTGCCTACCACTGGAGCGAAAGACATCAGTGGGCAACCTGCGCTGGCTTCTGCGCGAAGAGTTAACGCGATCCGTGCCCAGGTTACGGAAGGAATCAAGCAAATTATTGATACAGAATTAACGCTCAAGGGCATTCCTAAAGAGCGTCAAAAGTATACAATCGGATGGCCTAAGATCAGCGTGTCACAGTTTGAAGAGAACTCTGCAAATGTTGCGGAGGGCGACAATGAGGATACGGAGAAGGACGCTGCTGGGAAGAAGTTAGAGAGGTTGCTGAGGGAGTTCTGACAAATGAAAAAGGAATGCTACCGTTATGGATGTAGAAGCAAGGATAATCTACGCTTCAGTGACAAATATGGCTACATCTGCGGTGAATGTTTTGAAGAATTAGTTGCAAAAAAAGAGTATCCTGCCCAGGTTGAAGCGTTTATGGAGTCAGATAAACATCCACTGGCAGGAACAGAAATTACTGATTACCTGAAATATTACGAGGAGATTTTTTCGGATGCAGAATAATTTCAACCCCGAACTAGTCGAACTAACCCCGTATTTTCAGAGGCAGCAACAGGCTACGGTGCAGGAAGAGGACTTGCCCAAGTTCCAAAAGGCATGGGAAAAAGATCCGCCAGAAGAGGGGGTTGAGTTGATATTGGATGCGGAGGAAGAAGCGTGATCATTCTACTATTCTACTGCCTCACCTGTTGGGCGATCGGCTTATTTGGTTTCCGGCCTTGGGAGACCAATACCTGGGACGCGGTGCTGATGATGCCAGCATTGTTACCGATGGCTGTCATGCTGCTGGTTTTTGTGTTTGTGCTTTGATCGGGACTGGAGCTATTGACACTAAATGAATGACATCAAAATAGCGCCCACGCTGCGTTCCCTGTCAATAGATTGCGGGCGTCCTCTCTGTCTTCCGCTAGCCAATTAATGGTAGCGGCAAAAGTTTTGTAAAACAATGCTCGTTTTTCTTCAATACTGAGTGGGCGATCGCCAAAAGCATCCCTGAAAAAATCCACATAGGACATGTGGATTAATGCTTTACTGATGGCGATCGCTTTGGCTTTTCCCTGCGTTGCAGCAAATAATGTTAAATAGCTGAAATCCTCTAAGGAAATAGTTTTTGGAGACTGATGTTCTTTCGTGACAAGTTCGTGAATATTTCCGCTAAAACCCAGTCCAGTCAATGCTTTGTGCTGCGTGACACCCCTAGAAAAAAGTTTTCTGGCCCAGGACTCGGAATACCCCAAGGCTACAGCTGCGCCTGTAAGCCCGACTCTGAATTCTCCGTCAGGCATTTTGTATCCGTCAACCGTGATACCTACGCAGAACTCGACGGTTGCAGCTTCATATCGTACAATCTTTTTAGCCATGTGAGCTGTTTCCTCATGTAGGTCAGTCCCCAGTTGACGCTGGGGCATTCCAGTATTATAGCCCGATCGCCGTCTGATATATCAGCTCAAACTCCACAATGACGGTGATCGTCCACCCTCCTGGGTTGCCAGACGAAATAGTAGGATTGGGCGAGTAAGCATAGTTGCCAGTAGTATCAAGCACTATTTCTTTTGCCCAATCTGTACAGCAACTCCAGGTACTGATCGCCTCTGCCAGTTTGACGGATAGCTCTGCTGCGGCTATTTGCACCTCAAGCTGATCTCCAGACGCAATTTGATATCCTACCCGCACCTCTTGATTGATATAGACACAGTTATCTGGTTCTCTGTGCCAGTTGACCAATCCCAGCCTGAACCCGCTGTTGTTGCCGTTACTGGCTAGCTCTGGCGATTTAAAATCCCATGGACGCAACTGGAATCTATCCCACTCACCCCCCAGCGCCTCGGCAAGGTAGGGGATGAGGCCAAGGTTACCGATTGTCGAATCTGTTAAAATATCTCGAATTTGCGGCATCGAACGCGCCTCGCGCAATGGATTTTGATAGATTTACTGTAACAGAATTAGGATCCTAACAATGCCCGCAGATAATGAACAAGCACAACCCCAGGCTCCACCCGCGGACGAGCCAAAAATGGTGACAGTGAGAGTTAGCGGCGATCGCCCGGTGGATGGGCGTAGAAAAGGCGAAGAATTCCAGCTAGAGGAAAATGCCGCCAAGTTTTTCAAAGAAGCAAAATTAATTGAAATTGTTAAGTAGGAGTCAAAAATGACCATTGTAAACGCTTGGTACGAAACGTCCGTAGGTAATACGGTCGTTCGTTTGGCTCCTGAGGGTATTTCAGGAGCCACTATTAATCAGGGTATCACCGAACGAATTCGGCAACGCCTGAACAACTTTGGGGAACTGGGTTTTGCGGAATCTGAACCGCAAGAGCGGCAAGGAGCTTTTACTATCAACTACTCCAAACCCAACCCTGACATCATGGCGTTGATGTTTGGCTCTCCCCTAGAGACAATTGCTACCTCTACGGCAAAATACGTCAACACATACACGCCTCAAGAAAATGCTATTCCTGCGGTTGCTGCTGGTGGTTACGGGACTGGGATGGTTGTTGACAACACAGTCTCTAGAGCCATCTATATTGACGAGAATGGGCGTGGCCGGGAAGCTACTCGCGTTCCTTTTGCCACAGTGATCGCACCTGCTGCGGTGACCACGTTCAGTCAAGGAGCGAATGGGGCGTTCAATTTTAGCAATGACCTGCTCAACAAACAGATTACGATCTACAGTGAGTACCCGGCAACCGATATCGATCGGTTAGCTCACGATAACTGGGGAGAGTTCAAGGTGATTTTGACGGGCATTATCCGCCAGAATAAAAAAGCCCGAATCTACCAGGTATCGTTCTCCCGTGCGGAATTGAACCGCCAGGAGAACAGCACATTTGACCCAGGAGCTGATACGTTTGCGATTAACTTCCGCGATCTGAGCAATGCCTGTGTAATGGATGTCAAGTTCCTCAAGCAGACGGTAGCGTGCTAGAGAACTGGATTGAAACCTCTCATGGGTGGATAGCCCTAAAGCCCGTAGTATTGGAGCGCCTGCCAGCCCTGGAAGAAATGCTCATGTTGCTACGGGCTTTAGAATATACAGATGAGCGGCTGGCTGCAAAAATCTTGCAACTGCATGAACGCCTAGACCCGCCAGGGCTTTCCACGGTTAGCCCAAAAGACTTTGAGGATTGGCCGTCACTATTTCAAGAAGGTGGTTATATTGACCAAATCAATGCAGCGATCGCACCTCCTTCAAAAGACGGTGACGAGAATGAGGTACCCCCATGGGCATCAGGAAACTACGTTGATGATTGGGTAGCTGATCTGACGTATTTCCTAGGGGACTACAGGCAAGCCAGAGCATTTGTGCGGGAGAACAGTTTGCAAACCACCATGAACGTCATAAGGCGGCTAAAAGACCTGCATAAAGGGGCGAAAGGACGTGAGGATGACGCCAATAAGGAGTTATATTGGAAGAATCTGCACCTATTAAATTTTGGAGAAGAAGATGACTAAATCAATTACGATTGGCGGTCAGCGGGTCAATGTACTTCCTTTCTCTGATTACTACTTTGAATTTATTCGCAATTTGTTTGACGCGGAAGGCAACGCCATCATGGATTTGGCACGTCATTCCGCAGTGATTGAAATGACGGTAGAAGTGATTGCGCCAAGCCTCCCTAAGCGTTTTTATCGCAAAGGAACGGATAAATATTACTGGACAGGGACAACCCAAGATTTTGGAGATCTGGTGAATGGGCTATATGTTGCGTATTGGCAATTTGAGTTAGATGCTGCGACGGAAACAAAAAACGAAGCTCGTATTCATGCAGCGAAAAGTCAGATTGCAATTGTAACAAAAGCTGAAACGCCAGACATTGAAGCCGAGTTAGCCAAGATCAAAAACGACTACGCGGTGATTGCCGAATGAAAAAGCCAGTCCTTAACCTCAAAATCAATCCAGATTTAAAAGAAGCCGTAAAGTCTATTCAGGGCTTAGGTTCTGCTGTTGGATCAGTTAAGATTCAGGCTGAAATAATTCCTCAAAAGCTCAAGCCCATTAAAGTGGATGTTGCTTTTCAAGGCGTCGGGGAGAGTCTTGGGACTATTGCAGCGCAACGATTTATCGGTGGCGTTTCCGGGGTTAAAGTAGGATTTGATGTCAGGCAACTTGAAGATGCTGGCAATGCTATTTCTTCGAAAATAGCACGGGAGATCTCCCGCGCTTCTGGTGGTGGCTTTGGCGGTGGCATTCTTCGTGCAATAGGAGGTGTGGCTACCGCACCATTGCGAGTTGCTCAGCAGGCGATCTCATCCACTCTGGAAGGGGCAATTTTTGGAATTACCCGCGAGTTGACAACCGATTTGGGGAAAGGTATCCGGCAATCCATTGATGCGGCGACTGGGGGGACAATTGGCTCTACAGAACTACTGGGCAGAAGAGCAAGTGACGCGCTATTTTCAGGCATCAAAGAAGGTGGGATCAATAAAATCCCTGGATTAATTGAGTCGGTACTGTCCAAGAACCCCCGGATAGCTGGGATTGGGCGTAATCTTGCCCAACAATTTATTGATAACTTTGAGCTAGGGCTGGCAGGGAAAACCAAGCAATTGCAAACAGCAATTGCCGCTATCGTGCCTGAAGAAGAGCGATTGACCGCATCAGGGGCACGCAAGCAAACCCAGAAGAAACAGACTGAATTTAATAGGGCACAGGCGCAAGAAGCTATTTTTGAGCAGCGCCGTGCCATTGGGCGACGTATCCAACAACGCGGCGAGGAGATTCCGCAGCAAATTGCACGACTGGATGCGCTGGTTGAAGGGGTGCAGTCTAATCCCGATTTCATAAAAGAAGCAAAGAATTTAGAACGTCGAATTAAGCAGCTTGAAAAAACTGATACAACCAGCTTTTCAGCGCAAGAACAGTCTGATCTTAAAGGCGCGATCGCATTATTAACAAATCAGTATTTAGAATTAATTGAACCACTAGAAAGAGCCGCAAGGCAACGGCAAGATCTGCAAACTGAACTTGGAAGGCTTGACAAAGCAAGGTCTGAATTGACTCGTCAGCTCAAGCTTTTAGAGCAACAATCAGGGCAATTAAATCAACCCAAAATAGTTCAGGACATTGCTACACAATTAGCTAAAAATGCTGGTATTAATTTTGACCCCAAAAATCTACCTCCGATCGTTAAGGCGTCTAATGCTACTTTGCCAGCAACGGCACAAGCTAGTTATGTCCCAGAAGCCAATATTATTAGGGTCAGAAAAGAGTTGTTCAATGCTCTTCAAGAAGGAGTAACTTTAACCTCACAGCAAAAAAGACTACTTTCCGAAGAGATCGCCCATTCTTTGCAGTTTGACTTAGGTTCGCTGCAAGGATTTCGAGATTTTGAGCGGCAATCTGCGTCTAACAAACTTTCTCAGCCTACCCCAGAAGATGCATTACGGCTTGCTCCTGAGCTTGCAAGCTATGCGGCGCAAGGTAAAAGCAAGGAGATTATCGGAATTGAGCGAGAAGCTAAGGTTGCGGCAGATAATTTAGTCAATCAAACTCAATCGATTGAGCAGCAAGCGCAAGACATTGCTGAGCTTAACAAAAAATACAATCAGTTGGGCTTGAAGCTGCGACAATTTATCGAACGTGAGTCTGGCAGCGTTCAATCAAAAATATCTGAATTGTTGCCACTTGCAGAAGAGCAAGGTGATGATGCGATTGCAGAGGTAAGGCGACTTCAGCATCTCATTGACGTTGTTCAGCGCGACTCTGCGGAAATGTTTCGGTTGATCGCTGCCGCAGATTTAGGACAAGCTCCTACGGCTGACATTGGCAAGATCCGAGCAGAGCTTGAAAATAATGTCAAAAAAATTGGGCAGATCGAAGCACTGGCTACAACTGCTGAAAAAAATCTAAAACAAAAGCCAAACACAGCACTTGCTACCGTAGGGCAAGCTGCATCTAATATCGCCGAGACAATTGCACCAGCGGGTAGCATGGTGCTACGTGGTGCGGAAATGGCAGGTGGCGCACTGGGGGCTGTTGCTAAGGCTGGCATGGCTTTAGCCGACAAAATTGGATTTGCAGCATCAAGTTTTATCCCTGGCGGGGCACTCCTCTACAATCCAGTGATCAAGCCTGTTGCAAAAACAGCAGCAGTCGGCGGGGCATTGGCGGCTGCGAGTGCAACAGTGCCAGGAGCAGCGGAGACCCTGGGAGCAATTACCAGCGCAATTAGCACAATCCTTGCCCCTGCGACGGGGGGGCTTGCTGAGGGGATTGGAGCCAGCGTCTCAGCCGATATTGTAGGGGCACTTCCACACCTATTTCAGTCTTTGAGCGGTGCGATCGCCCAGTCTGGCTTGCCGGGGGCAGGATTTACCGCTCAATCAGTCGAGCTTGTTGGGGGACAACTCACTCATCTATTGCAGCCTGTTGTTCAGGGCGTTGCAAGTACGGCTGATGCCTCAATCGTTGCCGTAGGGAGTGCTGTTCAACATTTCCTGGCTGACCTGGGGACTATTCTTGTTGCCGGAAAAGGCGTTGAGACAGGCGTCAAACTGGCAACCAACCCAGATGCTCGCGCAGCGGCCTTGCAAGGCATCCAGACCGTAGGGGAAGGAGCTGGACAATTTATCAATGCAATACCCGAAGCGATCGACAAAGTGCAAACTGCCGTTGAGCGCACGACCCAGGCGGTACAAGGCAATATTGACGAGATAAAAGACGCTGGGCAGCGAGTAGCTCAAGGCGAGATCCGGGCAGTAGGGGATATTGTTGAAGCCAGTACCGAAGCGGCTGCTCATATTGCCCGTGGCGCAAGTGACGTTGCAAAAGCATCGACAAAGGCCGCGTCGGATATCGTTGAAGGAGCGAGTAAGGTTGGTGGTGTCTTTGGGAAGCTGACATCCCAGGCTATCCCAGGAGTAGAAGACCTGGGGGAACTGAGCAAAGGCCAACTACTCAATATCTATAATCAACTCACCAAAAAGCTTGACAACGTTGTTAAAGCTGAGATTGAGGCGCTTAATGCAACCGGGTCAGCAGGTACCGGGCGATCGGGCATTATCCGGGGCGACCTGAACAAGATTCAAGAGGTGTTGCAACAAAAATATCAGCACACCATTGACGTGGTGGCTCAAGAGATCACGGACGAGCCCCTCTATCTCCCCAGCAAGATTGATTCGCGGGAACTAGAACCTGTAGAAATAGAAATCCAAAAGCCAAAAGAAGAATTAAAGTTAGCACTAGATACTCCTAATCAAGTCGTAATTGATATTCCAGCTTCTTCGATAGAGATAGAAGAACCCGATGTTGTCCTGGACATTCCGGCTAGACCAACTGACGAGCGGGATGTTTTTGCTGAGCAGGTCAAGAAAATTGATGACTCGATAACCGCGACAGAGCGATACATCAGGCAGTATTATGCTGATCTAGCAAACGCCGCTGAATCGTATAAAAAAGCGATCAAAAAAGGTGCAACCGAAGACGCTCAGAAAGCTCAAAACAATGCCAGGACGGCATCTCAAGCATTGTTCCAGGAAATCAATGAAACTTCCCGTGACCTTGCTAACGTACTTGAGTCTTTGGCTGAGATTGGGATTGACTTGTCGCCATCGGAACCAGTCCGCGATCGCATCCGCAAACTGAATTCAGAAATCGAGGCCAAGCGCAAACTGGGCACACAGCGGCTTGCGCAGGTTGGATTGCCTGTGCCTACTGAACAGCCTGACAGTTTAGAGGCAATTGACACTACAGCACTGCAAAACAGCCTGGATAAGGGTGCTCAATCGTTGTCAAGTGCTCTCAAGTCCCTTGTTGAGACAATTTTCGAGGTTAAAGGGCAAACCCTGAAAGAATCTATTGCCCTAGCTGCACAATCTCCAAGAGGCAAGGATTTAGCGGTCAACACTGTGGGCTTGGCTGGCAGCATCGCGGCGGGCACACAGGGGCCAGTGGCTGGACTGGCTGGGGATCTTATTGGAGCATTGGCAGCACGGCAAGCAATGGGCGGCGGAAGTGCCGAAACTTTTGGCGATATTACCGGATTTTTAACGGGCAACCTTGCCAATAAAATTACAGGAATCCCCGGTAGTGGAGCCGCAGCGGCAGCTGCGATCGTGCCTCAATTGCAGAAATTGCGTGATCAGTTACAGGCTAAGTATGGACAGCCGATAGAAATCCCTGTCCAGCTTGAGGGGCTGGAAGCTCTTGATCCAGAAGTAGTTAAGGCTCGGAAGCAAATCAGAGAGCTAGATAAGCTGATTGAGAAACTGACTAAAAATGCCGATGCTGCGCTCAAGGATCTGGAAAATCAAACTGAAGCGTACATTAAAGAGATCAATGCCGGAGCAGATGATTTAATCAATAAGCAACGGCAGCGAGCAGCTCGCAGACGAGCCGAGCAGCAAGCCGGGATTGATTTGGCAGATCAAAAACGACTCGAAGAAGGCGAGCAAGCAGAGCCTACTGGACGACGTTTTATTGTTGGTCTCACAGGAAAAGTCAAAGAGGAAAAATTTAATCGCCCAGGGGATATCAAAACCGAGCTACAAAAAGCAAACCTAGAAGCCAAGACAATCTTGGAAACCACTCCAGGGGATATCAAGGGGCCCGATCCGGCAGAGCTGAAAGCACTCACTAAAAAAGTGCGAGATGCTGAGGTGCGGTTCAATCTGGCGGCTGAGGCGTTTGAGGATGAGATTATCCAGCTAGAGGCTGGCGGTGGTTCTGGCGGTGGACGCGGTGGATTATTAGGGCGTGGGATTGCTGGGGCTGGCGGTGGCCCTGGTGGTCCACTGAACACGCTTAAAAATATTGGGAAAGGGTTCAGAGAGGTTGCCGAGGCTGCTGGTATTCCGGTAGGCCCTATCAGTAAACTAGGTGGATTGCTCAAAGGCGTTGGGGTTGCAGCACTGGCATTTGTTGCGGTCAACTCGTTTGGCGATGCGATTGTCCAAGCGGGCAGAGCTGCATTTGATACAGCATTGCGGATGGAAAAACTCAATGCTCAGCTTGCTTTTCTGAATGGCGGCGGGCAAGAAGGAACTGAGAAAGCAGCTAAGGATCTCGAATTTCTCAACAAAATTGCAAGGGACACAAAGCAGCCTGTTTTAAGCCTTGCCGAAGGTTATGCACAACTTAAGCAATCCGTTAAAGGGACGGCGTTAGAAGGTAAGGCTCTTGAAGAAATATACACGGCACTTGCTACCAATGCACGGGTAAACAATGTAGAGGCTGAAAGGCTGAAAGGGCAGCAAGTTCAGCTACAGCAAGTGTTTAGAAAGGGTAGAGCTGACACTGAAGACCTGAACACTCTTTCTGAAAATGGGTTGTCGTTGCAGCGCAGGTTGCAAGAAGTTACAAAAACCTCGGGAGCTGAGTTTACCAAGCTGCTTGAATCTGGTGGTATTACAGCCGACAAGGTAGCAAAAGCAATTAAGTTAATAGGTGATGATGCACTCCCAGGTCTCGCGGTTGCAAACAAAACGGCATCGGCTGCTATTGGCGAATTTCAGCGCAGGTTAGAGGCTCTTAACAATGCTGTAGGTCCTGCAATATTGGGCGGATTTAGTGCCGTCGTCTCTGGCGTGGTTGCCGGGATTGGAGTTCTGGAAGACACTGGGCGTAGGCTAGAGCCTGTGTTTGGGACGATCGCTGAAGTTGGTGGCATCATTGTTGATATTGCCTCGCCAATTGTAGGAGCATTGGCGGCGATCAACAATGCAGCCAGAAAAGATTTACAGGATGGGTTTGCCGCCCCCTTCCTGGCGATCCGGTCAGGGTTGGCCGAAATCAGAAAAGGCATCCAGTTTGCGTTTGGCGCAATTGGTGCTGTATTGACTCCTGTAGGTAAGGCGCTCAAATTACTCCCTGAGGGTATTAATCCTGCCACAGTTGCAATGAAAGCATTGGGCGCGGCGATCGCGTTCATTGCCCTCACTCAACTGGCAACGGTGATCGGTGGAATCACAACCGCTCTGACGGCCATGTCCGTCGCTAATTACACTAAAGTCCTCCCATCGCTGATCGCGGTCAGGGGGGCGGCGCTGGCCTTTATTGCAACTCCAATGGGCGCGACATTAGCTGTGATTGGCGCGGCGGCAGTGGTGGCTGCGGCAAACTTTGATGGATTAGCGCGATCGATCATTGGTTACTCAAAAGCCCAGCAAGATGCCGATGAGCGCGGGATTGCCTTTAACAAGCAGTATACTGAGGCTCTCGACAAACTGAGCAAGGGCATCCCCCTCACTGACGGAGAGGTTAAATCATTACAAAACAGTCTTAATCAAAGTGTAAAAGAGGGGCGCGACTCTGCTGGCGTCATGAAAACTCTTGTTGGGAATCTGAATAAATTGCAGGCCAGCGCACTTGCTGCGGCAGAGATTCAAGGCAAACTCACCGCTGCAATGAACGCTAGCAAAAAAGCAATTAAATCGGTATCTAAAGAAATTGATGCCGACTATGCTACCCGCGAGACAGCCTTAAACGAATCGCTCGCCAATCAACAAATTACCCGCGATCGCTTTGACGCGGAGGAAGTAGAGGCTCAACAGAAGAAGACAAAACGCTACGAGGCACTGTACGAGGAGCAGGCTAAAAACTTGCAGGCTGCATTGAGGGAGGCTCAAACACGGCTTGCAGCGCCCATGCCAACGGCTGCGCGAAGTGAAGTGCTTAAGCAAGTTGAAGAGATAGAAGACCAGCTCAATGATATCGAAAAAACTCGTGGGCAAGCTCGGATTGAGTACCTGAAGGGTGTCCAGAAACAACGCGAAGACATTGAGAATGATCGCGCAAAACGAGCGGAAACCACTCAAAAAACCATCCAAACCCTTGCCGATGCTGGTATTAAGACTCAAGGGGCAGCAGAGCAGGAAGTATCCGCTATCAAAGAAGCAGAACTACAGCGCCGCATCAAGGCACTGAATGGGCAAATTGATGGGGAGCGAAATGCAGCAGGCAAGCTGACGGATATCGGTAAGAATCTGTACGCAGAGCGACTGAGCCTTGAGGCTGACCTACAAAAATCCATTGCCGATCGCACTGGCATTAGAAGTAAGGCCGAAGCGGAACTTGTTGACCTGGAAGAAAAAACTCAGAAATCTATCCAGTTATTGGTTCAAGGCGGCATTGCAACTGAGCTACAAGGAGAGGAGGAAGTATCACGGATTAAGGAAGCCCAGATCCGGCGCAGGATTGGGCTGATCAATGAAGAGTTAGCCCGAACCTCTGATACTGGTGCCTACAACCTGATCTTGGCAAACCGTCGGGAGCTTGAAGCGGAATTAACTGCTGTGGTCGCAGAAGGGGTCAACAAACGCTACGATATTTTACTCAAAGATGTCCAACGCGAGCAAGAATCCCTTGCTGCGGTGGTAAGTGAGGTTGAAGCCAATGCTCTCACTGAGATTCAGCGCCTGCAAAATAGAAACGCGTACAAGCAGAAGCAAGTCGATATGGAGCGGCTTGAGTTGACCAAGTTCCGCTTACAGCAAGAGTTGCAGGCTCAAAAAAGTTATATTGCTGAGCTACAAAAACTACCGGATCCGACTGACCCAGAAAAACGACGTGAGGCCGAAAATACACTACGTGACGCGAAACTTAAGACCGCTCAAATTACTCAGCAATTGGCTGAACAGGAGTACCAGCAACAAGAAAAAATCAGAGAGATTGCGATCGCTGCTATTGATGAGCGGATCAAGGGGCAAGAAAACCTCACCAAGGAAGCAGAAGAATTTGCCGGGGTGGCTACCAGGGCGCTGGAAAACCAAAATAAATTACTGGAGGCTCAGAAATCCCTCAAGCAGTCGCTCGCCAGCTACGACGATGCAGCTTATAAAATCCTGATCGACACTGAGAAGGATGAGGAGGAGAAAGCACGACTCCAGGAGCAGGCGGCGGAAGCGAGACTCCGTGGACTGAAAGAAACCCAGGCGATCGAGCGGGATATTTTGGAGCTACAGATTGAGCAGGAGCGGGTAGCCAACCGGGTGGCGTCTATCAAAGCGGCTGCGGCACTGGAACGGGCAAAGGCGGAGGAAGAGAAGGTAGCACTCAACCCAGAGGCTACAGAGGGAGATAAACGGGCTGCCAGCCTTACGACAAAAGCTGCGGGGCTGGAACTGGATGCATTACTCCAGGCTGGGCAACTCCAGGATCGGCTCGCTCAATCCAGACGGGCACAGGCTGATATAGACGATCGCCGGGAACGTCTGGCAGCACGGTTTGAGCTGGCCAATGCCCGGACGGACAAATCACAGAAAGAGGAAGAAGTTGAGCGACTGCGTGGAGAGGCGGCGCGGGGTATCCGAACGAACCGGGCACGACGGGCGATCGACATGGCATTGCCCACGGTCGATCTGCACTCTGGTGCAGTTGCCTCTATTCAAAAGTTGGGCGATATCAGCAATGAGTTCAAGCAGTTGCGGCAACTGACAAGCAGCGGGGTGGTGGGAAATCTCGCCCAATTGGTCAATCTGCAAAAAAATCTATCGATACAGCTCAATACTTTGGCAGCACAGCCACGGGTGACGCAGAACATTACAAACAACCCGCCAGGGCGATCGCGCGTGCTGGCGGGAAGTAAAAACTAGGAATCGTACATTCCGACAATCAATCGACAGTAAAAAAGCTGATCGTCAGTGGCCTTGAGATAATCGAACCAGTCCAGGCCATTATGGTATGTGGCGTCTGGCGGGGTCGGGTTGTTGTAGCGCCACAGGAACAGCCATGGCCATTCTAGAGATTCTCGCTCAAGGATTTGGTGGATTTGGGGGAGAGTCATAAGTTTTTGAATAGCCTGTGCCGCCTCCTCTCCCTTCTTTTGTTGTAATCAAATTAACTACGGGAATTCCCGTAGTTAACGAAACAACATTGATAAACTCTATTGCCTGCTTGGTTCTAGCCCAATCTTGAGGATTGCGTCGTTTCCCTGTCTTGACCTTGTAGGCCGCAGCCATTGCTGTAGCGTCAATATATCCGTCTTTGTCGTCAAACCCAACGGATCCAGAACCAAATTGATGTAAAATAATATTGGACATATTGTTTGTACTCCGAATACAAATAGTGTGTCCAATTATTTTATCATCCCCATCCTCAATGTCCAAAACATGGACTTACAACGTCAAATCTCAGAGATACCAGGACAAAGAATCCGGGAAATTTCTGAGTGCCCAGAAGGTAGCAGCCCTCACCGAAACCTATATTGCCCAACAACAGAAAAAGCTCACATCACTGGGCGATCGCTTCATTGCCGGAAAGATTGACGCCCGTCAATGGGAAGACCAGTTCGCAAAGACGCTGAAGGAAGTGCTGGTGAACAGCTACGCTCTTGGTCGGGGCGGCATGAAGCAGATGACCAGCCGCGACCTGGGCATCACCTCCGCCATCATGCGCGAGCAATACCTGTACCTGCGCAATTTCACGAACGAGACAATGCGGGGACGGCTCACCGAGGCTCAGTTCCGGGCACGCCAGAACCTCTACATTGAGAAAGCCTACTCAGTCTATTGGATGGGTAGGCTAGAGGCTCACAGAGCGGCTGGATATCTTTACGAGCGTGATATTATCCAAGCAGGCGAGAATTGCTCTAGCTGCCTCAGGATTGCCGCTCGCGGGTGGGTACGTCTGGGGACTAATCCGCCGATCGGAGTTGACCGGATCTGCAAAAATAACTGTCGCTGTCGGAAGGAGTTCAGCAAGGAAGCTATGCAAAATTCTATTCTCAATAATACTACTGGCTGGATTGGTGGATTTCCTGTCACTCAACGAATTGCGGCGACACAAGAAGTAGATAATCCCTACGTGATGCGATTGCCATCTTCCGACCAATTGGCCAAAATTAACGAATGGCGTCGTGAGGGATTGCCTCCATTTACGGCATCTCATGTTGTCACTATCCCGATGCGAGCCTCCCATAACCTCATGAGCCATGGGCGCGATGCCTGGACACCTGCAAGTTTAGCCAATATGGCGCTGACAATGCCCGGTCGCCCATTCCTGAAAGACCATGACTGGGAAGATCTGGACTCATCCATGGGGTTTATTTACGATGCTGAGTTGTTGCACTCAATGATTGCCCCTGCGGAATATTTGAAGGGTGAGTATGCGGAAGGCAACCGCCAAATTCTTGCTAAGCATGGCTTTTATCAATTAATCTTGCATGTCGCGGTAGCTGCCACTCATCCGATCGTGGAAGATATTGAGATGCGGAGAGCCGATGGGGTAAGCACCGGAACGCTGACCAAAGGGATTTATATCTGTCCTACCTGTGATGTGGAATTTCCTTGTGGGCAACACCTTCCGCCAACTGGGTGGATTATGTTCCTGAAGAGAATGGGCGAA